>CADBPJ010000001.1 GCA_902796445.1 uncultured Ruminococcus sp.
AGTGTGTGATTTTAACATTTCTTGATGTGTGTTTTTCACATTTCCAGAAGTGTGATTTTCACATTTCTTGATGTGTGATTTTGAATTGTCAATAAAATTCTTAACATATATGAGATTTGGTTTCCCCAATCCCTGCCGCTTGCGTTCAATAAGACCGCACTTTTTTCAAGCTCGTACATAAGCTTGTTTGCCTTTTGGTTCTGACAGCCGAGAGCGGACATTATTTCTTCAACGGTAAAAACTATATACACTCTGCCGTAATCGTCTGTCCAACCGTTTTTCTGTGACAGGCTCATCCTGTCAAGTAGTATGCCATACAGAATTTTTGCCTCCGGTGATATACTTTTAAAGGCTTCATCGGTAAACAGGATTTTGGGTATTCTGTAAAAAGAAAACTGATTGGATTGCTCTCCGTAAAAATATTCATACAACTCCTTGACCTCCTTTCAGTGATTTTGAGCACAAAAAAAGTGCTTACTATTCTTGCTTTTAAGAATGTAAGCACTTTTATTTATAGGATATGTTTTTGGTGCAGTAATACTTTATGAAAATAAATATCACACCCGCTGAGCGGGTGGTTTTATAACAGCCCTTAAGGGCATTTCACCAGCACACCTCTAAAGAGGTCTAAGCAGGAGCTGAAGCTACCTACCGCATCGCTCCTGCTTTATTTCATTTTAAACGGATCGTCCCACTCCTTAAATGATATCTGATCATATACCATATCTTCGTGTTCCTGCTCCCTTATATATTTGGCTATACCATTTTTGTTTCCGCCTACTGTACTTACATAATACCCTCTGCACCAAAAGTGGCGATTTCCATATTTGTATTTTAAGTTTGAATATCTTTCGAATATTATCATTGTGCTTTTTCCTTTAAGATATCCCATAAAATCGCTTACCCTTTGGTTGGGCGGTATCTCTACAAGCATATGAATGTGATCCGGCATAGCGTGTGCTTCTATGATATTTACATGTTTTCGCTCGCATAATTCTCTCAAAATTGCTCCTATATCAGCTCGTAACTTTCCATAAATTGCTTTTCTTCGATATTTTGGCGCGAAAACTATGTGATATTGACATTTCCAACTTGTATGTGATAAACTGTATGTATCATTTCCTTTACTTTTCATCTATTATCCTCCGTTTCGTTTGAGCTTTTGCGGTTGGTAGCCCTTTTAATCTATCGAAACGGAGGATTTTTGTCAACACCATGCTGACACTAAAGTCCGTACATTCCACCTGCATAGCAGGTGGTTTATTTATTCTGTATAATCAAAAAGGACTATGATTTTTAAACCATAGTCCTCTCTGTGATAATTGAATTGTGTCTTTTCAAAATTGCTCTTGCATAAGTTTCTGCACAAAATGGTGCAGTAATGGTGCAGTATGGTGCAGTAAATACCGCTAAAGCCGCATGGTTAAGCCATTTATTTATCCAACGGTTTCATTGTCGGGATTTCAATTCTAATAATTACATAACTGATTATAAGTCTTTAAAACCCTTCTGCTAAGCAATTTTCAAAGATTTTGATATTACATAAGCCTGCATAAGTATTTACACATCATAGGAGATTTGGCGTAGTAATTGGCGTAGTATGGCGTAGTAATCAGATTGACATTTTTTCAAAGTAATCTCCGAGAGCCGAGATTTCTCTTTTCTTAGTATCCTTTGTAACATCCGTATATATGTTTAAGGTAGTAGAAATATCTTTATGCCCTAATATCTCTTGGAGTACCTTTACATTCATACCGGATTCCACTGCACGGGTTGTGAATGTATGCCTTAATGAATGACAGCTAAACGGCGGTAATAATACAGGTTCTTCGGTTGTGCTTTTTAATAACACTTCATCATTGCAGTCCCTTATTATTCGTCTAATGGCTTTATTAAGCGTTCCTTGATGTTGCGTCGCACCAAAACGATTGATAAATACAAAATCTGTGTACCCATCAATGCTGACACTGCACTCAATTCCCATTTCTTTTTGCTTTTCCTTTTCCATTTGTAAAGCTTCTTTAACAGCAGGAATAATGGGGATTGTTCTGTTACCCGCTTCTGTTTTTGGAGTATTTACACTAAATGTGCAGCCCTTATTATCACCGTGATTATAGAACACCAATGTGTGATTAACGCTTATAACATCTTCATCAAAGTCAATGTCACACCAGCGTAAACCCGTGATTTCTCCTACACGCATACCTGTTCCCAGCATTACTGCAAATACAGGATACCAGTGATTATACTGCGGATTGTCTTTCAAAAATTGTATAAACAATTCCTGTTCCGGAATGGTTAATGCCTTGCGTTTCTCAACTGAAAAATTATGTGCCTTTTTCAATTCTTTCAGCATATTATCGGTAGGATTAAGACGAATATAATTATCATTAACAGCCATATCAAAAACCTGATGCAATAAATTATGTATAGTATCAATGGTTGATACTTTCAGTATCTTTCCATCAGATAAACTGTTATAAAATCTCTTAACATCAGTTCTTTTCACCATTGTTAGCCTGAGTTTTCCGAAACCGGGTTTAACGAACATATTATACATATATTTATAGTTCTGAAATGTATTATCCTTAATTCCTCTCTTTAAATCGCACCAAAGATCAAACATCTCATTTACCGTAATCATCCGCGTTTCGGTTCTCATTCCATCGTGATTATCAACCGCAATTTGTTCTTCCTTTGCACGCAGTTCCTCAAGAGTGCTTGCATATATAGAATGGCGTTTGCCGTCCGGGGAAGTCCACCTATAATCGTAGATACCATCTTTACGCTGCGTTTCTCCTTTACGGAGTGTAATTCTGCTTTTATCTAACCTCCTGTTACTTTTTCCTTTTTTTGTACTTGTGTTTGACATACATTCTGCTCCTTTCAATATAGTGTTACATTGAAAGATAACAATCGCTTGACTATATTATATCAACACTACGCCATATAAGCAAAAAAATTTCAATGTAAACATGACATCATATTTTTAAATTGAATACATTCGTTCAATGTATTCATCAAGTTTTCTTCGCTTAATTAATCTTTTTGTTCCAATCCATAACACAAATTCACAGTCCTCTTTATCTGAAAGTAATCTTAGTTTATTTATTCCTATGCCTGAGTACGCAGCGGCTTCTTCTAAAGTCAAATTGCTCTTTTCCCAAATTGGTACTTCTTTCATAAAACTTGCCTCCTCTGAAAACAAAAAAGGACTGCAAAATCTGCAATCCTCAATGTATCAATATTCATTTATATTAGAATTTAATTTTGTCCATTATTTTAATAATCGCATCGCACACCGTTTCAAATGTTATATCGGCGGCATAGCTGAAATCCTGTCTGTATTTGTTCCAAAACTTCTGCATTGTTTCACTTTCCGAAACAGATTTGATTATCTCTTTATAATCCCTTAACGCATCAGCAGAGCCACGCTTTGCGGCTGTCTGTTCCAACGCCTGCCTCAAAATGTTTATATCGCACTCATTACCACGCAGAGAATAGAGTATATGTATGTCATAAAAATCTCTCGGTCGTGTATTAGCTTGTCCTCTTGAAATTACCGTTTCGAGCTTTTCGGCTAAAACGGTTTCAAGGTTATATGCCATGATGCTGATAGTTTTATCATCAAAAAGAAGCTTGAATGTGTATTCAATTTCTCTCGGAGTAATTTTGTCACCTGTTGTTACATCGACGGTAAGCGGAACGGCAAGCGGAGCATACAATGCTTTGAGGTGTACCCGATAGCCCGGATATTCGTCACCTTCACGGATTTCGCTCACATTGTATATCTCAAAAGTGACATCATCATCGACATTTATCGAACAAATACTTTCAAATATCTGTTTCAGGTTTTCTATTGTTAAATCATAACCTTTTATGGTTGTGTCCAAATCCATTGTAGCTCGTGTATCAAGACCAACAATAACCGATATTAAAAAGCCGCCCTTTAGAATAAAATTTGGCTTATACTCTGATAGAGATATTCGTTCAAGCAACCTCTCAAGCATATAATTCTGCATAACAAGCTGTGCCGAAATATTTTTTTCCGCAGCTTTCTTTTTAATGTATGCTTTCAACTGCATTGCATTTTTGGTAATCATAAAAGTACCTCCATATAATTTGATATTTTGTTTTTCACACGCAGAATATCGGCGTACTCATAGAGCAACTTAATATTCTTGCTTTTTGACTGTGCATAGCGTTTCATTGCATCGTTTACTATTTGAATATCACAACCGGCTTTTACAATATCGCAAAGCGTTTTTTCGGCATTATATAGGCGTATATCATTATTACAGGACGATTTTGCCTTTGTAATTCCTAAATTATACAATTCGTCTATTGCGTGTTTTTCGGATATATTTTCAGTCTTTATCGATGAAGTATGGTAGCC
>CADBPJ010000002.1 GCA_902796445.1 uncultured Ruminococcus sp.
CTGTCACCTATTACCGCTATTTTATACATAAAGTCTGCGTACCCTCTCTCTTATCAGATTTTCGTCGAGTCCGTTGCGTTTAGCAGAAAGAATTAGCTTTATAGCACTGTGTTCGGCACTCTTTGCATATGAATATGCAACTATGGGGGCAGATGATGAGCTGTCAAATTTCGCCTCGTCCATTAGTGCCATAATCCTGTCATCACACCATTTTTCAAACTCTGCCGCTGATTTTTTCATATACTCTACACCGTCAGCATAGCTTGTTTGTAAAACGTATTCATAAAGCGCATCTGTGCCACGTTCTGCCATCTCGCCTAAAGCATCAACATTAAGTGTACCGCCATCAGATAGTGCCTCTCTTATAAAGGAAATCTGCTTATCGGTAATAGCACATCTTAATGCTGTTTTTAGATTTGCCGTATCTGTACATAACTTACGGTATTGTATAAGAAAGCTGTCCTGCGTTTCCATCGCCGCCTCCTCGCAGGCAGATAGCATATCTCTGTCTATCATAACGTCACATAGCTGTCCGTCCTGAGTACGCAAAAGAAGTGTCATAGCCTCCTCTGCTGTTTTTGCCAAGGACGGTTCAAGACGGCTGTATTCGCGGCTTTTTATGCTTGTATATATAAGCTCATTATCAACTGTTCCGCCGTTAAGTATAAGTCCATCAGGGGTGATGCCTGTATATACTGCTTTTATAGCGGCCTTGACGTTGTGATAGTCAATGGGAAGATGTAAAACCTTTAATATATCCTCGTCTGCAATCTCGCACAAAAACTGTCGTGTCATATCCTCCGCTGTATCAATGAGAGAAATATCATCTCCGTTAGTATCATAACCCTTATCACGCAACAGAGCAAGCACCTGTTCGGAGCCTTGAGCGGATAAGAGCTGTTCGATATCTGACTCTGATAAAAGTGAGACTTCCTTTGCCCTTATACGGGCAACACTATAGGTATATTCTTTCATAAATAATCTCCATTCCGCCGCCAGAAAAGACGGCATAAATCAAAACAGAAAACTGTTTACTTCATCATTGAGGCTCTCTCGCTTATCCTCCATAACAGCTGATAAGGAGCAGTTTTCCTCAATATCGTTATATACCAGAATAAAACCTCCGTCTATGTCACGAATATCATTGGAAATTTTGAGACCCTTGTCCTCGACCGCCTTTATAAACTCAGCAGTTGCCCTTCTTTTATCCTTTGATGAAAGTATCATTTCTCCGCCGCTACGCTTACAGTTTTTATCAAGGAGCTTTGTCATACACTTAAAATATTCCTCGTCATTAAGAGAAAGAATTCTGTTATACGCCTCGTCAATAATTTTGGAAATCACATCCTGCTTCTCGCGTAGAATTGCACGCTTTAATGAAGCCTCAGCGGCGGATTGTGCCATAGCTATATGCTTTTTGTACTCTGTTTCCGCCTCTTTTTCTGCGTTTTTGAGAATTTCCTCTGCTTTTTCTGTCGCACGATTTGTAACTGCCTCGGCTGAGCGATTTGCTTCAGCTATTAAGCTGTCTGCAACGCTTTGCGCCTCAGCACAAATCTCGTTTATAATCTTGTCTAAACCGTTCACACGTATTCACATCCTTATATGTTAAGTCCTGCAATACCGAATATAGCAAGTATTGAAACAAGCAATGCAAGAATTGCGTACGTTTCAACCATAGCCGCAAATATCATAGCCTTACTCATCTGATCAGGCTTTTTTGCAACAAGCATAATACCTGATGCGGCGGCCTTACCCTGGCTTATAGCGGAAAGCAGACCGACAAATGCAATAGGAAGACATGATGCAAAGTACAGCAAACCTTCAGCAAAAGATACGTCTGCTGAACCGCCCAAAAGCCCTATCTGGCTAAGGGTAATAAACGCAATAAGCAATCCGTAAATACCCTGTGTACCCGGCAAAAGCTGCATAATAAGAACCTTAGAAAACTTTGACGGGTCCTCTGTTACAACTCCTGCGGCCGCCTGACCTGCTTTACCTACACCAATAGCCGAGCCTATACCTGCCATCAATGATGCCAATGCCGCTCCTAACAACGCAAATACCAAACCTAAATTATCCATAATTTTATCTCTCCTTTATTCTTCTTTGAATTTATAATATCTTGTGTTTGCGGCAAACGGCTTGAATTCACGTCCGCCGCCCTCATAAAATTTGCCGAAAAACTCAACAAACTGCAATCTGTTTGTATGAACGTATGCACCCAGCAGATTGACACCAATATTTAATGTATGTCCTACTGCGAACACAAGAACAAATATTATTGCACCCACAATTCCTCCGCCGAACATACTGCCCATTTTATTGAACACCGTAGCTATAACGCCTGTCGCAAGACCGAGAGCGAGAAGTCTTGAATAAGACAGAATATCGCTCAACCAGCTTGTTACACCGTAAAGAGCATATGCACCCTTTGCCAGACGTTTTCCCGCGCTACCGCTTCTTGCACTCAAAAGTATTATCCCAAGTGCACCTGCCGCCGCAATAATTGCCGCAACATTTGCCCATACTGTCGGAAGCTTTGTGCTAAGCCCTGCCATTGACAGGAACATATCTACATGGAACAAATATACTATTCCTCCGCCTACAAGTATATACCAGAATATGCAATCGGTAAGTGCCGACATATAATCCTTTGCTTTTATGCATTGGTACAGCTTTACACCAAGTCCTGTAAAAAGATGTATTATTCCGAGCAAGAAGCTGAACATCAACATTCGCATTGGGTCATTTACAGGCTCAAACCATACAGGCGGAATTGTAACCTCGTGTCCGAAAAACGTACTTGAAACAACCGCAACGGCATCTCCGAAATAGCTTCCGAACATAACACCCCAAAATGTGGTGGATATTCCGCAGTACATAAACATACGCAAAGATTTTTTCATTCCCA
>CADBPJ010000003.1 GCA_902796445.1 uncultured Ruminococcus sp.
AACTTTGGCTTTCTGCTGTAGGTGTACAAACCATTACGCTCCTGCTCTACATCGTAAAGCTGAGTATAGCAGAACCCTATCATTTTAGTGTTCTTCAAAAGTGCATTTGTAAGACCTCTGTATCTCTCGATAAACTCTTCCTCTGTCTTTGGTGCATCACCATAACCCCATGCATTGCCGTCATTCTCAACATCCCATTTGATACCGCCGTATTCACTACAGAAAGATGGTTCTCCTTTATAATGTTGCTTATTCACAAGATTGTTGAGTATGCCCTCATTCATTAAATCGTCAGCTGTCTTTGCGAAAGACTCAACATCCTGTGTATAATCATGATAGTCAAATATATCTGTTACTACATGGAAATTTCCGCTCGTATCAATACATGGTCTTGTTGTATCATAAAGCTTTGTGGTTCTGTAAACCATTTCTAATACTTCATTTCTTTGAGAATTTCCGTCTATGTCCCATGTTTCGTTGAAAGGACACCAGCCAATAATTGACGGATGGTTAAAATCTCTCTTAATTGCCTCCTCCCATTCTCTTAAGAATGTCGGAAGCGAATGAAGCTCCGTATGGTCTAATCCCCAGTTTGCATATTCACCCCAAACAATGTATCCCATTCTATCACAGTGATACAAAAATCTCGGTTCAAACACCTTCTCGTGTAGTCTTGCTCCGTTAAAGCCTGCATCAAGTGAAATCTGAATGTCGTTTATCATTGCCTCATCACTTGGTGCTGTGTATATTCCGTCAGGATAGAAACCCTGGTCAAGAACGGTTCTCTGGAATACGCACTTGTCATTAAGCATAAACTTAAATCCGTCTACTTCTACATTTCTGAGTCCGAAATAACTTTTTACTGTGTCCTGACCGTATGTAATAACCAAATCATAAAGTCTGCCGTTTCCAACCTCCCATAAATGTGATTCTTTAAGGTTGAGTGTTACATCAGCATTTTTACCGCTTGGCGTAACGGTTTCTTTTGCCATTTGTCTGCCTTGATAGTATGCAGTCACACAAAACTCTGCCTTTCCCTCAACAACTGCACGAATTGATACTTTACAGTTATTTGAATCAGGATAAATCTTAAAATCCTCTATATGGGTCTTTGGCACGTACTCAAGCCATACCGTCTGCCATATACCCGTTGTGCGTGTATAATCACACCCGCTTGAATAATACAAGTTTGCCTGCTTACCCTTAGGCTGTAATCCATGACGATTATCGTCCTCGGCATGGATAATAACAGTGTTTTTTCCTGCTGTTACATAGTCGGTTATATCAAAGGCAAATGATGTATAACCGCCCTTGTGTGTTCCTACCTCTTTACCGTTTATATATACAGTTGTAAAATAGTCACATGCACCGATATGGAGCATTACAAGGTCATCTGTTTTCTTCACATCAATATTTCGCTTGTACCATACAGAATTAAGAAAATCTGTATCGCCTATGCCTGAAAGTATACTCTCAGGGCAGAATGGTACAATAATCTCACTGTTAAGCTTTTCTGCCTCATACATCTTTCTGTCCTTACCACTGTTGCTCTTGTCGATCTCAAACTCCCATGTACCGTTAAGGTTTTCCCAATTCTCTCTCTCAAACTGAGGATTGGGATATTCAGGTCTTGGTATTGCCATAATTGTTCCCTCCTAAAAAATATATTTACATATTTACATTATAGTGATATAATATATTTAATTCAATGAGTTTTTTTGACAAAAAAGTGAGGATTATTGATATGAAGGAAGAATTTATCCAATCACCTGTATTTGATGCAGGCTTACCATTTGTTGTACACCTTGCAGGCATCTCCTACTGTGATGGTACATATAAAATTTTTCGTAAAAATTCTAAAATAGCTTGTATTGAATACGTAATATCAGGCAGTGGTACTATTATTACCAATGATGGAGAGTATCACCCTCAAAAGGGCGATACATATATCCTATTGCCCAACGAAAATCATGAGTACTATTCAAGCGATGATGAGCCTTGGGTAAAAATATGGATAAATGTATCAGGTCCTGTTATAAACGCAATCACCGATGCTTATTCCATTACTAAAAGCAATGTGTTCCACTGTAATACAGAACAATATTTAAGACGTATACACAAAATTCTTGAAGATGGTAAGCTGACAGTGCCTGAAATGTCAGCAAAAATCTCACTTGTGTTCCACGCCCTTATTCAACACATAGTAATGGATTTTTCCCAATATAATACTGCCATATCCGATGCACAAATAATAAAGGACTTTATTGACACTAATATATACAGACAGATTTCCACGAAGGAAATGTCACAGCTTATTTACAAAAGCCCTGCACACACTATACGTCTTTTTAAAAAAGCTTATGGAGTCACACCCTACGATTACTATATGGAAAATCGCATAAAAAAAGCAGTGTCACTTTTGCGTGACACACGCTTTTCAGTAAAAGAAATAGCTTTTATGCTGGGCTTTTGCGATGAACATTATTTTTCAAATATATTTAAAGCCAAGACAGGCAAAAAACCAAGTGAATACAGATAATTTTCACCGAACTTAAGAATTGTCCAGATTATGCGTGCAAGATGGACGATTTTATTTCAGAAGATCATATACCTCGCGCCTTAACTCATGGTCGCTGTCAAATAAACCTCTTATGGCACTTGTGCGTGTTTTTGCACCGCGTGATTTTATACCTCGTGCTGTCATACAGCTATGCTCACCGTCTACAATGACGATTACATCCTCGGTTTCGCAGACCTTTTGCATTATCTCTGCAATGTCCGAGCAAATACGTTCCTGAAGCTGTAAACGTTTTGCAACCATATCGCATATGCGTGCTATCTTTGAAAGACCTATAACCTTACCATTGGGGATATATCCGACATGGCATTTCATATTATACATAAGTGCCATATGATGCTCGCAGTAGCTGAATACCTCAATATCCTTTACAAGCACTAAATCACGTGATGACACGTCCTCAAAGCATTTGTTGAACATATCTGCAATCTCGTCGTTTGTATATCGCATACCCTCGAACACTTCGTCATACATTCGCGCAACCCTGTCAGGAGTTTCACGCAATCCCTCACGGTCAGGATCGTCACCAAGCTCCGTTATTATTGTACGGATTGCTTCTTTTATTTTTTCATGATCAAATTCCTTCTTCATGCTCTTTCTCTCCCAATACAAAAACCTTATTTGTTCTTTTCGTATATTATCATAAGTCCCTTAAGCAGTAAATCATCATCATGTATAATTTCCTGTTTACATAACGGCACTACACTGCCTGCAAGTCCGCCTGTTGCCACAACCGTACATTTTCTGCCAAGCTCTTCTTCTATTCGCTCTATACAGCCGTCAAGCCCCGATGCAGTATAGAAAAGTATTCCGTTTGCCATACTTTCTGCAGTGTTTTTTGCAACAACACGCTTCGGAGTATCAAGCTTCACCTTCGGAAGCTGTGCCGCACCGCTTACAAGTGCATCAAGCGAGGTCCTCATTCCGGGGATAATAAGTGTACCCAAGTAGCTTTCGTCACTATCAATTACTGAAACTGTTGTTGCAGTACCCATATCAATAATTATAAGCGGGGTATTGTAATGCTTTATTCCCGCAACCGCATCAACCACCAAATCAGAGCCAAGCTGTGCAGGATTATCTGTCATTATCCTTAACCCCGTTTTTACACCGGGTCCAACAATTATTGGTGTACATCCTGTCAGTTTCTTTATTGCATTTTCCATAGTTTCGGTTATTGACGGAACAACCGAGGACATAACCGCACCCTCTAACGAAAATGGATTTATATTATGAATTTCAAATATATTTTTTATCTGAATTGCATATTCGAGGTCTGTTGCCTTGTGATTTGTGGAGACACGTTCATTAAACAGTATCTCGTCATTTTCTACACAGCCTATCACAATATTTGTGTTTCCTATATCTATTGCAAGTACCATTTCAGCCTCCTCTTCGTCTGCATCAATCGCAAACCCAATAGGGTTCGGTATCATATTCGTGTTTATTGTATCATATTTCAGTAATAATGTCAATCTAACATAAAGAAGAAATATATACTCTTTGCATATTAACAGAAAAATTTCAAATCTATTATTTTTATATTGACAAAACACCTAAAAAAAGATAAAATATATATAGAATATTCAATTGGAGGTATTGACATGGAAAAGTATATTCCGTTTGCCGTACTTGCCTGTGCTGTAATTGCACTTGTATTTGCGGCAGTAAATTTCTATTCGGTTAAGAAGAAACCCGAAGGCACGGATAAAATGGCATCAATCAGCTCAAAAATCCGTAGAGGTGCAATGGCATATCTTAAAAGACAATACAAAACTGTAGGTGTTTTCTTTGCAGTTATGTTTGTTATCCTGGGTGTGCTCTCATTCTTTGGTATGTTGACACCATTTGTACCGTTTGCATTTTTGACAGGCGGTCTGTTCTCTGGTCTGTCAGGATTTATCGGTATGAAAATTGCAACATATGCAAACTCACGTACAGCCAATGGTGCAAGAGAGTCACTTAACAAGGGACTTAAAATTGCGTTCTCATCAGGTGCTGTTATGGGCCTTACGGTTGTCGGTCTTGGACTTTTGGACATAAGTATATGGTTTATATTACTTAAATTTGTATTCAACCTACCTATTAATCAAATAACATCAGCAATGCTTACATTCGGTATGGGTGCATCATCAATGGCTCTCTTTGCCCGTGTCGGCGGCGGTATTTTCACGAAGGCTGCAGACGTTGGTGCTGACCTTGTGGGTAAGGTTGAGGTAGGAATACCTGAAGATGACCCGCGTAACCCTGCTTGTATTGCTGATAACGTAGGTGATAACGTAGGTGACGTTGCAGGTATGGGAGCTGACCTATACGAATCATACGTAGGCTCGGTTATATCATGTGCGGCACTTGGTGTTTCAGCAGGTCTTAACGTGAACGGCGTATTTGTTCCTATGCTCATTGCGGCAATCGGTATTATTGCATCAATTATAGGTACATTCTTCGTAAGCACAAAAGAAAATGCTGACCAGAAAGCTTTATTATCATCTCTAAGACGTGGAACGTACATAAGCTCAGCTATTTCAGCTGTTGCATCTGCGGTTTTGATTGCTGTACTGCTTCCTGAGTATATGAATATGATATGGGCTGTTATTTCAGGTCTTTTGGCAGGTGTATTGATAGGATTCTTTACAGAATACTATACATCAGACACATATAAACCAACTAAAAAGCTTGCATCATCATCAGAAACAGGCTCTGCAACAATTATCATTGACGGATTGTCACTCGGTATGTTATCAACTGCAATTCCTGTTGTTATAATAGCAATTTCAATCATTATAAGTTTCTTTGCATCAGGCGGTGCGTCAGGTGCAGATAATGCATTTGAAATGGGACTTTACGGCGTAGGACTAAGTGCTGTAGGTATGCTTTCAACATTGGGTATCACCCTTGCAACCGATGCATACGGTCCCGTTGCAGATAACGCAGGCGGTATTGCAGAAATGTCAGGACTTGAGCCACAGGTCAGAGAACGTACAGATGCTCTTGACTCACTTGGTAACACAACAGCCGCAACAGGTAAAGGCTTTGCTATAGGCTCTGCGGCTTTGACAGCACTTGCACTTATCGTATCATATACAAATGAGGTCGGAGAAGCAAATCTTAATCTTGCTATAACAAACCCTGCAGTATTAATTGGTTTGCTTGTCGGTGCAATGCTCCCGTTCCTGTTCAGCTCAATGACAATGAAGGCAGTCGGACGTGCGGCACAAAAGATAGTTGTAGAGGTTAGACGACAGTTTAAAGAGATTAAAGGCCTTATGGAAGGCGAGGCAGAGGCTGACTACGAGTCATGTATAGACATCTGTGTCAAGTCATCACTTAAAGAGATGATTGCTCCTGCGGCACTCGGTATTATTGCACCTATAATTGTAGGCTTTGTACTTGGCTGTAACGGTGTTGTAGGTATGCTTGCAGGTGCGTTGGTATCAGGCTTTGCATTGGCAATTATGATGTCCAACTCAGGCGGTGCCTGGGATAATGCAAAGAAATACATTGAGGCAGGAAATTACAATGGTAAGGGCAGCGAGAACCACAAAGCGGCAGTTGTCGGAGATACTGTAGGCGATCCGTTTAAGGATACAGCGGGCCCGTCAGTAAATATCCTTATCAAGCTCTTGAGTATGGTTTCAATCGTGTTTGCATCACTTGTAGCAAGCGGAAACTTGTTGAGTTTATTAGGACTATAACAAAGACTTGCATATTTGGCACAGATCATTACATTACTAACAAAACAAACCCTCGAAGTACACACGTACATCGTCGGGCAAAGGGCAGTGGGATAACCCCACTGCCTTTGTTTTGTCCGTTCTGTATCCAAATCTGACAAGTCTTTTAAAAAAAATTACCGACTGTTAAAAAAACTCAATAATTCCCATAAGGGATGCAAAAAATAGTGCAGAACGGACGAAAACCGCCGAACAGCATAGCTGTGAGGGTTATTCCGTAGCGTACTCTTGTACGTGAGGAA
>CADBPJ010000004.1 GCA_902796445.1 uncultured Ruminococcus sp.
ACCGCAAGACCTGCACCTGCATTTACACCTATAATGCTCGGAGATGCAAGACGGTTTGCAAGCACTCCTTGTATAACCGCACCCGAAACGGCAAGTGCCGCACCGCATAGTAGTGATGCGGCAGTTCTCGGCAGTCTTACATACGCAAAAATCCTACCGCCTGCCGAGGAGTCAAATCCGTTTATAAACGTCTCGTAAACCTCCGAAAATGTCAAAGGTGTGCTGCCGAGTATTATACCCAGAATTGCAGCACACGCAATAAACAATATTCCTGCCAAATATATCAGCTTGATTTTCTTCATATTACTTGAGTAATATTTTGGTGAGTTCTTCATACGCATCCGCCCATTTTGCATTTGGCTTTATATTGAACAGATTTTTATCCATAACATGAAATCTGTTTTCTTTAACAGCCTCAAGAGTTTTCCACGTGGGATTCTCGTCCATCATTCTTGATAGATTTTCCATTGCCTTTTCGGTGTCATCACCCATTGTAACGACAAATATATGATATGGCTCGTTTCTTATTATACTCTCAACACTAAGTGTATCTAACAGGCTCTTGTCGCTATCGGCAATATTTATACAGCCTAAGTCAGACAGCATTTCACCCAATATTGTACCTTCACTGCCCTTTGCCCTTATCACACTTGCCGATGTACGTATTATAAGCACCTTGCATTCTTCAGGAGGCACCTCGGCCTTTGTAAAATCATCTTTGATTTTTTCTATTCTGCTCTTGATTTTTGTTCCGTTCTGCTCGTATAAATCGTTTCTGCCTGTTATATCTGTACAGACTTTGAGCATATCAAGGTAATCATCAAAGTTGTCAACATCAAAATATGCCACTGTAATTCCTGCATTTTGAAGCGCATCTTTCATCTCTACGTTTGATGCAGTTGATGCACTTGCAATCACGAAATCAGGATTTGATGCAATCAAGGCTTCAAGGCTCGGCGAATGAGCACCGCCTAAGTTTCTGGCATCTTCAAGGTCCAAGTCAAAGTCCTCCCATGCATCCTCTACTGTTGCACATACCTTTCCGCCTGCAAGTGACCATACATCTGCAAAACTGCCTATTAGCGCGGCTGTTCTTTGCGGGGTATGTGATACAGTAACCGTTCTGCCCAATGCATCGGTAAATGTTACACCCTCATTAGTTATAACCTTTCCATCATTTTTTTGGCATCCGCAAAGACATAACAAGCATAATGCAGATAACACCAAAATACTTATAAACCTATTAGCCGATGAGCTTCTTTTGGACATAGTCAAAACCTAACCTTTCGACAGTATCAGAAAAACGTTCTCCCTTAATTCCCTCATCACGGAAAAGCTCTAATGCACGTTTAGCAACTGAAAGAACTTCTTCTTCGCTTGTAAAAATTTTATTTAAAGGCTTGCCCATTGCTGTCTTTTTGCCCCATCTTCCGCCTATACAAATCTTATAGCCCTCGCGTGCATTATCAAATACACCGAACGGACATTTTTTTGTACATCTTCCGCAATGATTGCATATATCAGAATTAATTGACACCTTTGCATCTATAACAGATGGTGCCTTCATAGGACAGTTCTTTTCTATAACACATTTCTTACAGCCTCGGCATTTTTCCAGATCAGGTGTGAATATACGCTGACCTATAACCCCGATATCGTTCAAATCAGGCTTTACACAGTTATTAGGGCATCCGCCTACCGCAATTTTAAATTTGTGCGGCAGAACAACATCGCTACAACCCTCAAAAAACATTTCGTGGATTTTCTTGCTTAGTGAATATGTGTCTATAAGTCCGAATTTACATGTTGTGCCTTTACACGATACAACAGGACGTACCTTTGCGCCTGTTCCGCCTGTTTTTAGTCCTCTTTCTCTTAAAAACATTATAAGTGACGGAATATCATCATACTTAACACCTTGGATTTCAATGGTCAATCTTGTGGTCATTGCCACTTTATGAGAGCCGAATAAATCTGCCGCCTCCGAAATTGTCCTCTGCTCGTCTGACGTAATAACACCATTACGTGTGATAACCCGTACGTTAAAAACATCGTCATAACGCTTGTCCTGTAAGCAACCGTAGCTCTTAACCTTTGCAATTTGTGCATCGGTAAGCTTTCCGTCCTTCGGCTCAATTCCGAGCTCTTCAAAATACTTTAAATCACCCATAATTTATTCTCCTCACATATTTAGTATATGATAACCTTCTTTATATTTAATATACCATAATACGATAAAAAAATCAAGTATTTTGTACGTAAAATCTACAACTGGCTTGTGTAAGAAGAACTTTGCCGACAATCTGATATGTTATTTTTACAGTCTGTCAATTATGCCGTAATCAGCATATTCAAATATTCTTGCATCTTTATCGGGATTTATCGCAATAACCGTTTCACTGCCCTCTATGGCACAGGTATGATGAACCGCACCCGAAATACCTACTGCAATATATATTTTCGGACTTACGGTTTTCCCCGTCAGACCTATCTGCATATCATAAGAAATCTTGTTCATATCAACAAGCCCTCTTGATGCTCCTGTTTGAGCCCCAAGCTTATCTGCTAATTCATAAAATTTTTCCATATTGTCCGCCACACCTTTTCCGCCTGACAATATAATATCGGAGCTTTCTGCTTTTGTTCTGACAGTCGCCATTTGAGGAGTTGTAACGCATTTTATTTTTGCTGTTATATTCCCGCCTTGAGCAGGACGGTACATTATAAGGTTATCTCCATCAGCCTCAAGCATCGTGCAATCCGCGCAAAGACCTGTTTTTAGCATTGCCGCAACAATGGGAGCATTTTTTCTTCCCCACAAATCGGCATTCCACAAAATCACATTCGGTTTTTCCTCCAATGCTCTTTTTGCAATTTCCTCAGGGGTTGTTTTTTCAATCAGTATTACCTCCTCCGAAATATCTTTCGCCTTTTCATAGACATCATTGCCAACCGCCCAAACAGATTTAAGCTTTTGACCCGTATGCTCCTTTTTTTCCTGATATTTATTCTCTTTCATTAATTTGTCCGTAAGAGGTATCAATTCATTCATTGATATAAATTTACACTTTCTTTTTCCGCGTTCACTCTCAAAGGCTGCAAGCACTTTTGTCGGAGAGCCTGATAATCCGCATCTTGAAATGTCGCAGTTGAGTTTTTTATTGTCTATAATTTCTACATCTCCAACCTTAGAGAAAATACTTGGAAATCTTAAAACATAACCTCTCTCAACAGTGACTAACGTCGGGAGCTTGACGCTTTCTTTTCCTGCTCTGGTATCAGCAAACACCTTATTATCTTCGCAATTAATCCTCAGAGCATTTGTTATTAACGATATTTCCAGCATTTGCGAAAGCATTGGCCCAACCTGTGCAGTATCACCATCCGTACTCTGTCTGCCACAAAGTATCAGGTCATATTCCATTTGTTTTATTGCTGTCGACAAAACATATGATGTTGCAAGTGTATCAGAGCCTGCAAAGATGCTATCTGTTATTAAAACTGCTTTTGCACCCAAGCGTGTTAGCGGCTTTAATACATTTTCGCATTTTGAAGGGCCCATTGATATAACCGTTACATCATCAGATAGCGATAATGCACATTCTAACGCACTCTCATCAAATGGGTTAATCTCGCCATTTATGACTTTAACACACACTAAAATCTTCATCGTTATATATTATCTCCATTGCCCTTTGAGCCGCTTTATATTTCTTGAATAATTTATCATATTTTTCTGTGTTTTGGGGATTCGGTACTGTCTTTGATATTGTTTCATTGCAGAGTTCTACTGCAGCCACAGGACTCTCGAACATTCCGATTGCTACACCTGCAAGCATAGCACTGCCGAGCGATGAGTCGGAATAGCGTTTTTCTATGAAAGTCATTCCTAATGCATCAGAGACAATTTGACGCCATAACGGGCTTTTACCGCCACCGCCGATTATTACTGCCTCTCTATCGTGCGGAATTCCAAGCTCATCTAAGGCTACACAGCAGTCAAGCATACTCATCGCAACGCCCTCAAGCACTGCACGGGTAAAGTGTGCCTTCGTATGCGATGCACGTACGCCGATAAAGTCGGCACATAGTTTGGGGTTGGCATATGGTGTCAATTCGCCGTTCAGGTATGGATGGAACACAAGCCCATCAGAGCCGACAGGGATTTTCGATGCACCACGGTCAAGCTCTTTATAGTCCCCGCCAAATGTGTCACGATACCATCTGTACGATGCCGCACATGATTTTGTTGCTGTACCGGGATAGTATAACCCGTCAATAACGTGTGAGTAGTTTATTATATTTGTATCAGGGTATGGCTTATCTGTAACAACACAAATTCTGCCTGCAGTTGCAAGCTTTAATGTCATTTGTCCCTCTTTTACAGCACCTGATGCGAAAACCTCCATAACGGTATCAGTTGTACCGCATAAGACAGGCGTACCCTCCGAAAGCCCTGTTATTTGGGCAGCTTCTTTTGTAATACTGCCAACAATATCTGTCGGTTTTACAAGCCTTGGTAACATTTCTGTGTCAATTTCTAATATGTCGCACAGCTCTTTGCTCCAATCCATTGTTTTGAAATCGAACAGCATACTGCCTTCGGCTTCTATAAAATCAGTTACGTAATCGCCTGTTAGTTTATGACGTACATAGTCCTTTGCAAAAACGATTTTTCTGACTTTTTTCCATATTTCAGGCTCATTATTTTTCACCCACAAAAGCTCAGGCAATGTCCAGATTGTATCAGGATTATGCAGTACCTGTGATTTGATTACATCTAAATAGTTCTTTTTCAGATATTCAACTTCTTGTGTACTGCGCGTGTCTGTCCAATATATGGATGGACGCAACACGTTAAAGTTCTCGTCCATTATAACTGCTGTGTGAGTTGCAGCATCAAGTGATATAGCGGATATATCATCACTATTTATGCCGCTTTTATTCAGAACATTTTTTATATTCCCACACGCAGCATTAAACCAATCGTCGGGGTTTTGTTCTGTCCAACCCGTTTTTGGGTACAATGTAGGATATTCAAGTGAGCTGTCAGCTACGATTTTGCCATCACCTGAAAGCAAAGTTGCCTTTGATGAACCTCCGCCAAAATCTATTCCAAGTACATATTTCATATCATTACCTCAATATTGTTTAAATTCCTTGTCGTATACTTCATAAATCTTCAAAATCGTTTTTTATATAACCAATTTCTCATCACAGAATACATAATTTAAAGATGGAGATTGTAATGTATTCTGAGATCAAAAATTCTTACTGTTTGACAGACGTAAAGTCGCATATAACACGACTTTACATCCATCATCATCTTTAATAAATAATCAGTAAATAAATTTAATTTATGAACTCTTTAGCCGTTGAGCCACTTATGCTCCTCGTCAGTTGTCATATAGAAACCTCTTACGGGGCCTGCCATAATCCACAACATATAGTTTTTGTAGCCGGGTGCTGTATGGAACGGATGGTAACCTCTTGGGATTTCAACAAAATCTCCTGATTTAACAGTATATGTTTCGTCAACGTCACCCTCCTTCGTGTATACCTTCTGTATACCAAATCCTTGTGGCTTATCAAATTCATAATAGTAAATTTCTTCGGTAGCCGCTTCCGTAGGCATATTCATATCGTCATGCTTATGAGGCGGATAGCTTGACCATTGTCCACCCTCTATCCAACATTCACCGATATAAATCTGATCAGCCTCAACTCGCTCGTCAAGTACAAACATTGCGTGTCTTTCCCAGCCCGGCTTGCCCATTTCCTTTGCAACAACATCTTCAGGCTTAATCAAAACAGGCTTGTGGTCCTTTGTTGAAGGGCACTTCGTAACAGCAATTTTTACATCACTACAGCCTGTAATCTTAAAGTCAGTGTTTCTTGGCACATAAACGCAAGTAGCATTGCCGTCAAAAACAGTTTCACGCTCGCCGATATTTTCGTACTTGAAGCCATCGCCCTCAACTGTGCATTTTCCGGTTAGGATAAGCACACCAAATTCCTTGTCGCTTTCGTTGTAGCTTTTAATTTCTCCCTCTGCAAGTCTTACCATATCTATCTCAACATTTTGACAAAAGCTGTCATCTTTTGTGAAAATCTGCGACTTGCCATATTTTTTATTCCAGGTTCTCTTATACATCTATTCCTCGCTCCTTTAAAAATTTAATTGTTTCTTCAAATGTAGGCACTCCATCTCTTGCACCTAATTTTGTGCATTTTAATGCCGATACTGCACTTGAAACAACGCACGCTTTATAGTAATTATAGCCCATAGTTACGCAAAATGCAAACGCTCCGTGAAAAACATCTCCCGAACCATTTGAATCAACTGCATCAACTAAAAATGCAGGGTATTTCTCAACCTTTTCACCACCAAAAATAATTCCGCCTTTTTTTCCCTGAGTTATAACAACAATCTCAGGTTTGTACTTTTCAAAAAGTATTTTCGCAGCATCCTCCGCATTATCCACTCCCGTGTGTCCAAGGGCAAATTCCTCTGACGGAATCAGAATATCACTATAAGGCAAAAGCTTTTCAATGCCTTCATAAAGACCACCTGCGTCATATAAAACCTTTGTACCGCTTTCTTTAGCTATTTTTGCACCCTTTACTGCATTGTCAAGCTCATTGCCGTCCACCATAAGTACCTGTGCCGAGCGAATGGCATCTGCCTTTTTTTCGTCTATCTCAAAATTCGGCAAATTCGCCTTGTTAAACACACAAGTACGGCTTGCGCTTTCTTCACTTAAAACTATGTATGATGAAAATGATGACTTACCCTCAACCATATCAACAAAATCTGTTGATACGCCAAACCGTTTCATATCAGCAAGCAGAAATTCGCCGCCGCTGTCCTTTGCAAGAGCTCCGATATATGCGGCAGATGCACCAAGCTTTGATGATGCAACAAGCCCTGTAGCACAGGGGCCGCCGCCACATTCCTTGACATGGGTTGCTCTGAGTTTTGTGTCCTCAATAGGATAAAAAGGTGTTGTTATTAAGGTATCGTACACATTTGCACCTATTCCAACAATCTCATTCATAGCGTTTATGCCTTTCCGTCAGCCTCTACCAGCTTAATCTTTTCCATAGCAAGAGTCTTAACAGACTCGATTGCAACCTTCATAAATACATCAACTGCTAAGCTTCGATTGGGATCAGCAAGAGTTTTCTGTGTACCTTCCGCAAAAGCACAGCATACATCTGTACCGATGTTCATCTTGCGGATACCTGCTTTTATTGCCGCCTTAACCTGATCGTCGGGTATGCCGCTCCCGCCATGCAATACCAACGGTGTGCCTCCTGTTGCCTCACGGATAGCCTTTACTCTGTCAATATCAAGCTTTGGTGTTTTCTTGTAATGGCCGTGAGCATTACCTATTAAAACTGCCAGACAGCATACTCCCGTTCTCTTTACAAATTCTGCCGCCTCTTGAGGATCTGTAAATTCTTCCATTTCATCATCATTTACACTGCCTATATGACCAAGCTCGCCCTCAACTCCAACATTGATTGCATCACAAATATCGACAATATGCTTTGTGTTTGACACATTTTCTTCAAATGGATGAACTGATCCGTCATACATAATACCTGTTGCGCCCCATCTGAGAAGCCTTATGGCCTCCATTTCAGACGGTCCATGATCTAAGTGGAAACAAACGGGAACGGTTGCACGATTTGCCGCCGCAACAACAGCAGGGGCAATATAAAAACCAACCTCTTCGTTTACAAGTCTTGGATATACCTGCAAAATTACAGGTGCACGAAGTTCTTCTGCCGCATCAATTACTCCCATTACGGTTTCAATATTATAAACGTTGAATGCAGGAATGGCAAAATTGCCCTTTTCTGCCATTCCGATAATTTCTTTGAGGTTTACAAGCATTTTGCAACAACCTCCTCAACCTTGAGAAGCTCCATATCTTCAGGCTTTGTAGTCGCAAGCAATGCATAATCTGCAACCGATGATGTAACAACCGTTGTTGCCTTTTTCGGTGCGTTTTCTGCATTAAACCAACGTCTTTGTGCCACTTTTTCCATTACATCAGGCATATACTCGTTCATAATAAGGTTACCTGCAAGTACCGTATGCTCACGATTAAGAAGCATTTCGTTTACATTTCCGCAAGCAGAAAGAATCTCGCGAATTGGCTCTGTTTCTTCCAAATCTCTTGCTAAAATTGTGCTGTCCTGAACAGTAAATTCTTCACCGCAGTTCTTTACATTTAGTCTGCCGTCTTTGATAAGACCTGCTAAGAATTCAGTAAATGTAACAACCTCTGCATTCATATCAACGCCGTATTCCTTGTATTCACGCTTCATAACCTTTGCATCTGCAGGGTCATAGCATACAACTGTCTTATATCCATTCAGAGTCTTTGCGCAAGTCTCCATAACAGTCTTTGCTTCTGCCGCCGCACCAAGCAGGAAGTCCATTGAATAACCGCTATTCGGCTCGTCTTTAAGCATTGTAAATTCAACACCTGCCGCCTTCAGCACATCAACTGCAACCTTTGCACAGCCTTTGGCACGTGCATCTTCTCCGAGGAAGAAAAGAATATCTCCGCCCTTGATTTCGGGAATATTTTCATTCCTGTCAGCGCCGTAAATGTTGCCTTTTTCCTCAAAATTTTTAAGCATTGTCATAACATATTCGGGAAGCTTGCCGTCAAGTGCGGCACCAAGTCTTGCTTCCTTTGCAAACATTACAGGGTCCCAACCCGTAACACAATCAGTCATACAACCGCCGCAAAGTGTACATTCATAAACATTGTTGATAATATCCTCCGAATACTCAATAGCATCTCTTGCAACAAGCGACAAGCCTAATGCTCTTGCTCGTGCAGTATTTCTTTCCAAGCCTGTTGCATTGCCGATCGGGCATACGTGATGGCACATCCAGCAAAAACGGCATGAATCTATATGTTCTTTAGCTTTCTGTGAAAATTGCATATCTGTTACCTCCTTATAATCCCAACTTAAACGGATTCATTATTCCGTTAGGGTCAAGCTGCTTTTTAATTCCTTCAAACACCTGCATTGCAGGGCCATACTGTTCCTTCATAAGTCTGCCAAGCTTGATACCAACACCATGATGGTCATTTACCACACCGCCGTTGGCAAGTGCCGTTCTTACACCGCAGTTCCAGATTTCCTGATGAAGTCTGAATGCTTCATGCGGGTCTTGCGGAACCTTGTCGCCGTCAACAATGAAACGGTCATAAATCATACAACCCCATTCGTACCAATGCGAGAAATGAGCGATAAATCTCGCCTGCGGGAAGTTTGTCTCGATTGCTTCCTTCATTGCCCAATAAATCTTTTCTATTTTATCGTACGGTGCGATAGTATCCATTGTACCAAAGCACTGCGGAATATCCATCATATGTCCCGGGTAGAAGAATGTAATCTTTTCCTTCCACCACTTTTCGCCATATTCTGAGCCTAAGTCCTCAGCGTTATATTTAGCAAACGTTTCGAGAAGGATTTTCTTTTCAAGCTCAACCATTTCTTTAACACCTTCGATTGCAACGTTCATAAATGCACCCTTCTTTTCAACGCCGACAATCTTTTTAATAAGTGTAGCAGTTTCAGCCTCGTCATACAGACGCATAACAGACGGCTTGAATTTCTGTAGCAATTCTCTACCTGCATTAAATGCATCTGTCATATTCTGGAACAAAAAGCCTCTGAACTGTCTTGATTCGGGCTGTTCGTAAATACGCATCTGCGCCTTTGTCATAACTCCTAAAGTACCCTCTGAACCAATGAAAATCTGATTCAGGTCAGGGCCTGCCGCATGCTTCGGAGCAGGAGATGTTTCGATAATGTCACCATTGGGCAAAACAACCTCCATCTGAAGAACCATATCGTCAATCTTGCCATACTTTGTTGATGATACACCGATACCGCGATGAGCCAAAAAACCGCCGACAGTTGAACAAGTAAGTGATGACGGATAATGCATTGTTGCATAACCTCTCTCATTTGCCGCCCATTCAATATGCTTGTAGATTGAGCCTGTGCCACATTCTATGTACATTCCCTGTTCGTTTACGTCATAAATTTTATTCATTCTCTTTGTGTCAAGAACTATACCGCCGCAAACAGGGATAGCACCGCCCTGTGTTCCGCCGCCTGCACCCCATGTTGTAACGGGGATTTTGTAGTAGTTTGCAATTTTTAAAACTGCTGATGTTTCTTTTGCATCCTTTGGTGCTACGATAAAGTCACCCTCAGGCATTCTGAGGCCTCTGTCTGCCCACATTCTTGAAAGCCAGAAGTAGTCAACGCTGTGTGTAATTTTGTCGATTGATCTTGTAGAACAATTTTCTTTTCCGACTGCATCCTCAAGCTCGGTTGCAATCACATCAAATAAAAAATCTGTCATTTTTTCATTTCCTCCTTATATGTAATAATTTTATTTTTCTAATGCTGAGTCATATTTAAGGCTCGGATAATATTTACAAAATTCTTTAATCTCCTTACGGTAGTCGCCTTCCATTTCAACAAAGTGATGGATGTAGGGTCCGTCAAGCAAGCGGTCTTCTACTGCTTTGAGGTTGTCAAATTCAACCCATATATATGTACCATGAGTCTGCGGTCCCTGTGTGGTATCTGCAACAAGCGGTAAAATCATATAATTTCCGCTTTCCTGGTCAAGACGTGCGATTGTGTACCTGCCGTCTTTAGCACGGAACCATGAACGCTGATTTACCAATCTCGCTTCGGAGTCTATACCGCTTTGTGCCTTTTGTGAAAGCGGGAACGGCCCGCAGTGCCACAAAAGCTCTGCATTTTTGTTTTCAGGGTGACGAACAGTAAATTCACCGAACAACGGCTTGCCCTCGCCAAGCGTTGCACACTTAAGCATAACCATAGTCATAAGAGAATGAATATCACTCTCACAAGAAATAAGGTAGCCCATATCGTTTAAGATGCCATATACAGTACACGGCGCAAGCCCGTCAAACATAATAGGAGTTGCTGTCCAACATTCTGCTGAAATTGCATCAAGATTAAATTCTTCAAAAAGGCGCTTATACATAACTGCCATTGCCGCCATACGATCTATGTATTGCGGAGTAAGCTCATCAAGCTTATAGTTGCTTCTGATATAATCAGCAATTTCGCTCATTTCTGCAGGTTTTTCTTCTAAAACTGCGTTCATTCTCTGTTCGATAATAGCAAAGTTAATAGGAATAATCTTTATACCAAACTTTTCCATTAGCTCGCCCTCGTTCCAGATAACCGAGAAGAACGGTGTAGGACGTGCCCCAACCTGACCTATTCTTAGTCCGCTGAAATTTTTGACCATGCACACAACTCTGACAAAGCTCTCAAATCCTTCTTTAAATTCATCACTATCCACCTCGCAACAATTAATATGCGAAAACGGAATATGAAATCTCTGCATTTGGCGAGATACTCCAAAAAGTCCGCACTGCGAATCTGTCGGTCGCATACCGTCAACATAATATTCATCGTCAAGCGGTGCCCACAAAAGCACAGGTTTTCCGAGTGCCTTTGCAATATCTGCCGCTGCTTCTTCGTTTCCGAAGTTACAGTTTATGATAAATACTGCATCAACATCGGCATCCTTAAATCTTTCAATAATGGCCTGAGCTGAGTCATCATCAAAAATCAGATCCTTATGACCAAGTCCCTTTGAATTAACAAAAGAAACATTTTCGTTTGTAAAATTTTCCTCTATGTATTTTACAAATCTGCTGCCGCGTTCTTCTGCTGAATGCCAGGTAAGGAATGTTCCCTTTGGTCTGTCTGTAGTATTTCGACGGAGCGGAACAAGGCCAATTTTTACTTTGTAATTGAGCATAAAACTTCACCCCCATAAAATATTTAATATACTTATACTGTAAAACACTTATGAAAAAAAATTTCATTTTTTCGTCTTTTACAAAATAAATTATATCATATTATGAAAATTTTTTCAATAGTTTTTATAAAAAAAATTTGACAAAATATTTTTATTAATGTATAATGTAAATAATGGAAGATTTTGTGAGGAAAATAATATGGAAAAAATTTCACTTAAAATAAAAATGCTTTACGACAGTATGGGCAATGCAGAAAAAAGGATTGCCGACTGGATATTTGACAATCCGGGGAAAATCATATCCTTGTCCATTGTAGAACTCGCAGAAAAATGCTGTTGCAGCGAGGCTACAATAGTGCGTTTTTCAAAGCGGCTCGGATTAAATGGATATCAAGGTCTTAAAATTGCCATTGCCACAGAGGGCGGAGGCTCACCCATAAGCACTCACATAACGGCTAATGACTCTCCGTATGAAATATATTGCAAGGTTTGTAACGATATTTACCTTTCATTAGAAAAGACTAAAAACTCATTAAATGCAGAAAATATGGAAAATGCCGCAAAAAAAATATGTAATGCAAATAAAATTGTTCTCTTTGGACTTGGAAATTCCTCTGCGATCGCAATGGATGCAAGCCATAAATTTATGCGTGCAGGACTTAATGCAGTTGCATATACCGATAATCATATGCAGGTTATTGCCGCCTCCCACCTTAACGAAGGCGATGTAGCAATAGGAATTTCACACTCGGGTTCTTCGAGGGATATTGTTGAGGCGTTAAAAATTTCAAAAGAGCACAATGCTCTAACAATCGCAATAACCAACAGCGGTAAGTCCCCTATTCTTAAACAAAGTGATATTGTCCTTTCAACCTCATCAGAAGAAACAGAATATAACATACTTGCACTAAACTCAAGAATAGCACAGCTTGCTATAATTGATTCACTTTATTTTTACATTGTATATAATCATTCCGTGAATGCATTGGAATCTATTCAGGAAACCGAACATTCACTTTTAACAAAAAAATATTAATCATTAAAGGAGCGAACGTAATATGGATTTTAATAAGCTTTCAAAATTCGTAAAAAATATAGGCACTCAATATGGCGTTCCATGTTATGATATAAGCGTTTATTATAACTATATTAATGTCTTTTATAAAAAACGTGGATTTACCAATTTTAAAAACAAATTCAAAGCCTTCGGACGAAATATGTACCTTTTTCACTCCGGTGCAAAACTAATGTGCTGTGTTGCTCTTATGCGGTTGATAGAATGTGGCAAGGCATCACTTGATGATTTGGTAAGAACATATATCCCTGAAATTCAGACTGATATTACTATTAAAGAAATGATGCACGAGTTCAGCCGAACATTTGACTATGAAGTAAAGGATTTTAATTTTACTAATATGACAAAGCTGATTGAAAAAATATCAGGGCAATCCTTTTATGAATATGTCGATTTAGAAATATTAAAACCGCTCAAAATGAAATCAACCTCTTTTGAGCTTAACGACAAAAACAAAAAACATATAGCATTTCAATACAATTTTAACAGCGAATCGCAAAACTACATTGAGTCAGACAAGAGTGTTGAAGCACTTTTTAACAAAAATAAAGGTTGTGTAATTACAACAGTTGATGACTACTCACGATTTTGCAACGTTTTGTGTTCAGGCGGTACTATGCGCAACGGATACAAGCTATTAGATAAAGAAAGTATTGACTCACTTATAAATGATATACTATATAACGAAACTGAAAAAAATGATGCATTTGTCTGTCTTGGATATAATGGTGGGCTTATTTTGATTGATATTAAAAAGAAAATTACAATTGTATATGCACAGCATGCCCAAAATATGCCTGCTGAGCAATTAAAGATGTATCCCCAGCTTCGTAAGCTCACATACGAATGTATAGGTGTTGATACCTGGTCAAAGGGATATAATATGTTCCCGTGATTTTGATAAATTTATTTGTTATAATTTCAATCGCTATTTTTGAGGGTGCTGAGAAAAACAGCATCCTCTTTTTCAATTACTGATAATAGAAAAAACGACAACTTCCCCAATCGAAAATTGTCGTTTATTATTTGGAAAGGCGAACCATTTAGATACCCGACTTATTTATTAGATTTCGCTGTGTTTATTGAAGATACCAAAAGTCGTTTAAGTTCAAGACAATCTGTAATTAAAGAATTGGACATTTCATCATTATATGATTCAAGTTTTCAGCAAGGAAAACTCACCTTAATTATTCATTATTCATCAGCGGAGCGACTTCATTATTAATTACAAAAATCCTTTCTTAATGAATGATGAATATTGAATAATTAATAATGAATAATACAAAACAAAAATCCCATCTTACGATAGGATTTTTGTTTTGGTGACT
>CADBPJ010000005.1 GCA_902796445.1 uncultured Ruminococcus sp.
AATGAATAAAGCAAGTCAAAATACGAGGGTGGCATTATGCCACTCTCGGAAAGGAGGACGAAATGAGACGATTCAGTATGCTTGAGGTTATATCCATACTCGGATTGCCTATGCCGCGAAACGGACGCAGCTCATATAATATAAGCTGCCCATATTGCGACACAAAACCAAAGCAAAAGCATTTGAATATTAACCTAAAAAAAGAGGTTTACAGATGCCCAAAATGTGGTGAACACGGCGGTATTTTTGATTTATACTCATTGTTTTCGGGCGTGCCGAGAGATAAGGTTCTTGATGACCTTATAAATCGAACAGAGCCGCATGAAAAAACAGAGCATAAACCAAAGTATATTGGTTCGGTGGATATTCCGGATTTGGAAAGTCCTCTCGCTGATGTTGAAACACGGCATCTGGTATATTCTTCGCTGTTGTCTAAACTGACATTGGCGTCCGATCACAAGGAGAATTTGCTTAATCGCGGATTGAACGAAGATGCCATTGCACGACTGGGTTACAAATCTACTCCGGCTATCGGTATGACAGCAATAGCAAAAAAGATTGCAGATGAAGGATTGAACCCTTCAGGTGTTCCCGGTTTTTATCGGTTGGATAACAATGATTGGACTTTTGTGAACGAACAAAGAGGAATTTTAATTCCGGTCTGCGATGAGCATAGAAAAATTCAAGCGATGCAAATACGGCGTGATAATGTTCAAAAAAGAAAGTTCCGTTGGTTTTCCAGTGTGGATAGAAAAGACGGACGGCATGCTGAAGGCTGGACTCATATTGCAGGTCCGATACGCTCTCTTATGCTGATAACGGAAGGGCCTATGAAAGCCGATATTATTCACGAGCTTTCAGGTCATTCTGTTATTGCTGTACCGGGAGTTAATTCACTGACTCAGCTGAAGGATACGATTATAAGACTTCGTGAACTCGGTATCAGAGAACTTATGACTGCTTTTGATATGGATTATCTTACAAATCCGAATGTTCAAAAAGCCTTCGCAGATTTATCATCACTTCTTGGTGAAATCGATATTCCATTCGGAACATATCTATGGAATCCCGAATACAAGGGGCTTGATGATTATATGCACGCTTTTCTTATGCGTTATCAATAATAAAGTATAAATTCAAAATAATTAGCCAAAATAAATATAAAGTATTTTAGCTAAACCCTTGACATATTAGCTAAAATAGTGTATAATAATATTAGCCAATAAAGGAGGCGTTTTATATGACAACTGTAACTGCAACTGATATTCAGAATAATTTCGGTAAGTATCTTCAATTGGTACAAACAGGCGAAGAAGTCATTATCCTGCGTAATGGTCTGGAAATGGCAAGACTTATATCGCATGATAAAACCGTTTCATTTCTTTCCGACTCTCTGGTAGGTGTCTTAAAAAATGATTATGATGATAAGAAAATGAAAGCGGAAAGGATGAGCAAATATGAAAGTGCTGATTGATACAAATGTCATTCTTGATGTTTTGTGCAACAGATTACCGTTTGTCGAAGATGCTCAGAAAGTATTCAGATTATGCGAAGTTAACAAAATAACAGGATATATATCTGCACTTTCAATTCCAAACATAATCTATATTATGAGAAAAGAGCTTGATGCAGATAAAATAAGTGACATTCTTGAAAAGCTCTCACTTATTTTCACAATAGCGGATTTGAAAAGCTCAGATTTAACAAAAGCTGTCAAGCTCGGGTTTGACGACTACGAAGATGCGCTCCAAAGTGTTTGTGCGTCCAGAATTAAAGCAGATTATATTGTTACAAGAAATATTAAGGACTTCTCAGGCAGTAAAGTTACGGCTATAAAGCCGTCTGAACTTTTGGAACGCCTATGAAAGCTAAGTGAACCAATGAAGAGGTGGGTGTTATGCTCGCCTCTTTTTTATATGTATTTTAACGAAAATACGCATTTAAGTTGCAAATACGCATTTGGTTTCGTGTAATAGTATATAAAATAAATTTGGAGGTTTTATTATGTTAATAGCCATTGATCACGGCAATTACGCCGTTAAAACACCGTCTTTTTCATTTGTGTCAGGTCTATCCGAACACACGGTTAAGCCGCCGCTTACAGATGAAATTATTGAATACGCAGGTCGGTATTGGACTCTTTCCGGCAAAAGGTTAAATTATATGCGGGATAAAACACGGGATGAGCGTTATTTTATTCTGTCTTTATTTGCGATTGCAAAAGAGCTTGAGGCACACGGCAGTGGAACCGGAATACAGAAGATAGATTTAAGTATCGGCCTGCCGCCTGAGCATTACGGTGCTTTGAAAGAAAAATTTGCCGATTACTTTAAGAATCGGGATTTGATAAAGTTTGTATATAAAGACAAGCCTTATAATATCATAATAGATCATGTAATGGTATTTCCGCAGGCTTTTGCGGCAGTTGTTCCCAACAGCAGCAAGATTGTAAATACACTGAGAGTATTTGTAATAGACATCGGCGGTTATACGACAGATGTTTTGCTTCTTAAAAACGGTAAACCGGACTTGCAATTCTGCCGCAGTCTTGAAACCGGTATTATCACAATGAACAACGAAATTATGCGTAAAGTAAGTGCATTGCATGATATGCTTATAGAAGATGAACACATCAGTGCGGTTCTTACCGGCGCGGATACCATTCTGCCTGATGATGTAAAACAGACAATTTGCGGCGCTACAAAGTTGCATGCCAATAATATTTTGAATCAACTGCGAGAGCTTCAGGTTGACTTGCGTTCAAATCCCGCTATATTTATCGGCGGCGGAAGTATACTGCTGCGACCGTTTTTAGAGCAGTCTCCGTTGGTAGCAAAAGCGGATTTTGTTGATAATCCAAATGCAAATGCTTTGGGATATGAAATGCTCGGTAATCAGAAATTACATATCTTAACGCAAGCACCCGGTTCGGAGGGGTTAGCATGAAAAAAGATGGCAAATACCGATTTTCCCTGCAATTCAGCTCAGATACACCTGAAAATATGCAAATCGGAGAACTGCTTGAAAGACTGGGAAACAAAAAAAGCCGCGTGATCATCAGTGCTTTGACGGAATATTTGCAAAAACATCCTCAGTTATCGGAAGAAAGCTGTAAAATAGAAATCAGAGCAACAGGCTATGATTGGGAAAAGGTTGAAGAATTTATTCGTAAGTTAATAGATGAAAAGCTATCTTCCGCATATATTTCTAATGAAATCGGAACGGAGAGTGAGAAAATAGATAAGGAAAGCTTGGAGGAAGATGTTGCAAAAATGCTTGAAAATATAAATTTGTTTTAGAGCTTAACAGATAAGCCTACTGCACTGTCGGTGGGCTTGTCTGTCTTTTTGAGCAATTTATATGTTGAATGCAGCTTAAATTCTACTGACAGAGCATAAATCCGCTTTGTACTTTCTTCAAAATTACGGTCTGTTATAGTAAAATATATTATGAGGAGACGAACAAAATGGATTACGTAGTTTTTGGTGAAAATGTTAGAAAGTATAGAAAGATTGCAAATATGACTCAAGAGAGCCTTGCCGAAATGTGTGATTGCAGTATAGGTCATATTGGCCACATAGAAAACGGAAATAATAAACCGAGTTTGGATATTGCAGTTAAAATTGCAAATTCATTGGGTGTTACGATAGATCAGTTGATGGTTGAGAATTATTTGTACCCGGAAAAAGTGTATCTGAACGAGGTTGCAGATATTATAAATACTTTTCCTGTCAAAGAGCGGGTTATTGTGTGTGAAAGTATCAAAAATGTTGTTGAATCAATGAATTATATTATACAGAGCAAAAAAAGATAAGGGGAATTAACTATGTTTAGGAGATGTTGCTAACAGAAAAATAACATTATGCTTGTTATTATATAAAGGTACTACATATGTTACCTTGGCTTTTTATTGCCTTTTGCGACTATGTTGCGTTCATACGCAATATGGTCGTTTTTTATTTTATTGCAAAGGGGGTGATTCCGATGTTCTGATCCCTGTGATTACAAGCGGTACTTATGAAATTAAAAATCACAGCATACCATCGTGGTATGTTGTATCCCTGCTATGGTGGTATGCCAAACGGAGGTATAGCAATGCACCATACAGAGGAATACAAAAATCACGATGAACTGAAAGGCAGATTTACGGTTTGGCTTGAAAAGGTTGTCAGAAACGCAAAAATCAATTACATAAAAAGACTCAAAAGGCAACCTCCTACTCTATATCTGGAAGAAATACCGGAATCAGCATTGCCGGCACAGAATATAGCCGCCGATGTATATACGAAATCAGAATTTGAGTTTGAGGAAGAAAGACTTGCAGAGGCCTTTTCAAAACTGCCGCTTATGCGTAAACGTATCCTGACTATGTTATTTGTAGAAAACATAAGTCCGGATGAAATATCAAAAAAGCTAAACTGTTCACCGCAATATGTCTATAACCAGAGGTATAAGGCATTAAAGGCTTTGAGAAATGAGCTGGATAAGGACGGTGAGCAGTCATGACCAATATCGAATTTAGAAACATACTGACGGCAGCAGTTGCCGGAGAACATTATGCGCTTGAAA
>CADBPJ010000006.1 GCA_902796445.1 uncultured Ruminococcus sp.
AGAGGAAAAAATCTGTGATTAAGGGAATAATAGCCGATATTGAACGTGCGGCAACGCATGACGGCAGCGGCATACGGACGACAGTCTTTTTTAAAGGCTGTCCCCTTAACTGTCGCTGGTGTCATAATCCGGAATGTATCGGTTTTAAACCGCAGATGATGTATTATACCGAAAAGTGCATAGGCTGTGGTAAGTGTGATGAGGGGTGCTTTTCGGGTGCGAGAGTAATATGCGGAAAGGAATACGATGCAGAAACTCTTATGAAAGAAATACTTCTCGACAAAGACTATTACGGAGAAAACGGCGGAGTTACATTTTCGGGCGGAGAACCGCTGGCACAGCCCGATTTTTTAAAGCTCATGATTGAGGAGTGCAAAAACGAGGGCATAGGATGTGCTGTTGAAACATCTCTTTTTTATTATAATGAAGAAATATTTAAAAAGCTTGATTTCGTAATGGCTGATTTTAAAATATGGGACGGTGGTATACATAAAGAGTATACAGGAGTACCGAATGAAAGAATAAAAGAAAATTTCCGAAAGCTTAACAAGCTTAATATTTCCATTATAGCAAGAACACCGGTAATTCCTGGTGTAAGGCAGGAAATAGACAAAATTTCGGAATTTATGAAAAACTTAGAAAATGTAAAGCAATATGAGCTATTACCATATCACCCTATGGGAAATTCAAAAAGGGCGGCTCTCGGTATGAAGCCGGACGGTTTTACAATACCAAAAAAAGAATATATGAAGGAGTTGAATAAATATGCTTTCGTACGCTGACAGACTGAGGTCAATGCGTGAAACAAAAATCAGACACACGCTTGAGAAAAGAAAACAAAACGGTTATACCGACCTTGACGATTTCGGAACAGTTCCGATTTCTAAAGGTTACTGCGTAGAGCCATGGTATAACAGTACAAACGGCAGTTTTTACGGCTATGACGGAATGTGTGAGAATTTTTGCAGGGTAATTGATGCACATGAGCCGTATATAGATCCTATGGAGATGCTTTGCGGAAGATGGCGTGATATGCTTGTAAACTATCGCGGCGACCTCCATTATATGCCGGATTGGCTGAAGAATAATCTGAAAAATCTTGAGTTTATAAAGAATGGTGCGACAAATCAGTGGTCAAAGCGTTGGGATGAGCAGCGTTTCCCGTACGATGATTTAAAACCGTTGCAGGAAAAGTACAACATCACCACAGGAATTGACGGTGATGCGCATTTTGCATGCGATTACCGTATAGGTTTTGAGCTGGGCTTCGGCGGTTTTCTTGACAAGATAAACAAGTACCGCGAGATAAATCCGGACAAAAAGGATTTTTATGACGCTGAGGAACGTTGCGTAAAGGCAATACAGCGATTTATACAGCGGCATATAGATAAGGCGGCGGAGCTTATAGAAAGCGAAACAAGACCAGAGATAAAAGAGAGTCTTGTAAAGATGAAAGCAGTATGCGAAAACATAAAGGAGAACCCGCCAAAGACCTTCCATGAGGCTTGCCAGTGGACGGCATTCTTCAACTGTGCATCGAGGATATACACGCGTGACGGTGCGGGTTTTCAGATAGACGGTCTTCTGTATCCTTATTATGAGCACGATATACAGGCGGGAATACTTGATGATGAAACAGCAAAGTTCCTTATTGCAAATCTGTTGCTTATAGACCCGCATTATTATCAGATTTCAGGTGTTGATGAAAACGATAAAGACATGACTAATCATCTTTCATATCTTGTTTTGGAGGGTGCGGATAGTATAAACATTGCGTGCAACCTCACAGTGAGAATGCACGAAAACTGTGACAGGGAATTTGTAAGAAAAGCTGTATATTATCTCATTAAGAACAAGAACGCATGGCCGAGATTTTGCAATGACAAAGCATTGGCAGAGGGATATATGAGAAACGGTATTGACAAAAAAACGGCAAGGGAAAGAATAGCCGTAGGCTGCAACTGGATGTGCGTGCCGGGCAAGGAATTTCCGATGAACGATACGGTTAAAATCAATATCGCAAAGGTGCTTGAGGAAGCACTAAAGGATTTAAGAAAAGAGGAGCGGCGTAGCACTGAAAGGCTGTTCGAGCTGTACGAGGCACATCTTAAAAAGGCGATAGAGGTCACTGCGACAGGAATAAATCTTCACCTTGACCATCAGTGGGAGGTAACTCCGGAGCTTATTATGAACCTCATGATGAAGGACAGTATCGAAAAGGGCGAGGATATATCACAATGTGCGGAGCTGTTCACAGTCGGCATAGACGGAGCGGGACTTGCGGTTGTAGCCGATTCGTTCGGAGCGTTGGAGGACAGAGTGGAAAATGAGCATTTGCTCAGCTGGGATGATATGTTTGAAGCACTCGATAACAATTTTGAGAATGAGAGAACAAGACTGATACTCAATTCTGCTCCGAAATATTGCAGCGGAAACAGCTCAGCTGACCGATGGGCAAAGCGGCTTACCGAAAGCTGGGTAGGTCTTGTCAAGACTCAGAAAATGCCGGAGGGCAGACAGCTTATTCCTGGCTGGTTCTCATGGTCGAGAACGATAGAATATGGTTCAAAGGTAGGTGCAACGCCGAACGGAAGACGCGCGGGTGAGCCTATCTCGCACGGAGCAAATCCGAACCCACATTTCAGACAGGACGGTGCACCTACAGCACAATCCAACGGAATAGCATCTGTACAGTGCGGATACGGAAATACAGCACCGCTTCAAATCGAGTTTGATCCCGATGTTAAGGCTGATGAAAAAGGTATCGACATTGTACTGAATTTGATAGAAACACATTTTAAAAAGGGCGGAACGCTTATAAACATAAATGTTCTTGACGGGGAAAAGCTTATGGAGGCAAATGAAAATCCTGATCTGCATCCGGATCTTGTGGTGAGAGTAACAGGCTTCACCGCATATTTCGCAAGCCTGTCACCGCAGTTCAGACAGCTTGTGGTTGATAGATTTTTGAGTTCTGACAGACAATGAAAAGTATGATTCATTCCGGAGTGCAGACTGCGATGTTACAGCAAGTGCTGTGTCTCAATACGGTAGTCACCGGGAGTAAGACCTGTTCTTTTCTTGAAGTCAGACGAGAAATTGCAGAGGTTATTATACCCGCACATCTCAGCAATCTTTGATATCGGATAATTTGTATTTCTGAGATAATCCTTTGCAGTCTCCATTCTATAGTTTATAAGATACTGCCGCAGTGTAGTTCCTGTCGCTTGTTTCATAAGGCGATTGAGATGATACGGATGGTAGCCTGCAATATTAGAAAGCATATTATTATCTATATTTGCCGAGTAGTTACAGTGGATGAAATTAAGTATTTTGTCTATTATATCAGAGCCTTTTGTATCGCAAATGCTGTTTCTTGCAATATTGATAATCACATTTTTAAAAATGGATGAGGCGGCGGATCTATACAATTGTTTCTTGTATGTAAATTCGTTAATGACCGAGTTTATAGGCTCAGATAAATAACCCATGTGTGCAATCACGGTGGGCTCGTTCAAGAATTGATAATCCGTAAAATATACCTTTTCTATAATAGAATTTGTGTCAAATTCATCTGCTCTCATAGGATGAACTTCTTTTACTTGAAGGGATTGATTTTGGGTATAATCAAAGTTTATGCTCACGATTTCAAGCTTGCTCGGAGCGTCAAACTTATATCTCATTCCGGGTGGGATTATTACAACAGAGCCATATTGTAAATCATACTCGGTCTTGTCGATATTCAATGTACAATAATCTGAAATAATAAAGTAAAAGTGATAATCCACTGCTCTGAAATATTCATTTGTGGGGTTATAGTTTATTATTTGCACAAATCTTAAATATGGATTTATATTTTGAATTTTCACTGTATATCTCCTAAAATGTTTGTTTTTACAAAATGTGTGTTCATTTTTCTTATTGATTATATCATAATCAAGTGATAAAATCAATAAAAAAAGTTTAAAGGCAGGAATACAAAATGACAACCACTTCTATTATTGCACAAATTTTCGGTATGGCAGGAATATTGGCATTTATTATGCTGTATCAGTTTAATGACATGAAAAAGGTGCTTAAAACAAAAATGGTGATGGACGTTTTATGGGCTTCTCACTATTTGCTGTTGGGAGCAACCTCTGCTTTTGCCGTCAATGCAATATGCCTTGTTCGCGAATGTGTGTTTATAAACGATGACAAGAAAATTTTTAAAAGTCGGATATGGCTGTGGATTTTCATCGCCTTTAATATTGTGTCGGCAATTCTGACATGGAAGGGATATTTTAGTATACTTCCTGCAATGACA
>CADBPJ010000007.1 GCA_902796445.1 uncultured Ruminococcus sp.
ACGGGATTTCCTGGAAAATCAACATACAGGTACGCTGGAATCAAAACCGCATGTGGGCTTAAGAGCAGTAATATCCGAAGAGGAATGGTCACGCATTTCGGATGATAATGGCGATGACAGAGAAATTATGTTTTTTATAATTCGCCAGCTTATGAAAAAAAACACACTGACAGCACAACGCCTTTCGGAGCAATACTACATTGGAAGAGGACAGCTTGATAAAATTTTAGAAAGAGTCGCTGAGTGGTTTTCAGAGAATCACATTCTTCTGGAAATACGCAGAAGCAAGGGTATTTCAATAAGCTACAGCGAGTTTAACTACCGTATGGCAATGCTGAAATTCTTTTCGGAATTTTGGGATATGTATAGAGATTTAATCAGCCTCAGAAATTCATTATACTCTGCAATGCCTGATGAGGAATACACAGGATTATGTGCTGCACTTAACGGCTTTGATGCTGATAGTGTTGCAAAAATCCTCTTGGAAATCGAAGAACAATTCGGTTTGAAATTCAATTATCTTTCAAACAGAAACCTGATTTTTCTGATTTCATTAAGTGTTTTAAGGTATAAGAGCAAAAATCAGATACAAATGCCAAAGGTCGCAAAGCGTTATACAGATGGAATGTCGGATAAATATATCAGCGAAGAAATTGTTCAAAAGCTAAATGACAGACTATCGGCAAACATTCCCGATGAGGAAAAGTCTTTTATTGAATTTGCTGTATCAATAGCAGAAATACATGATTTTGATGATGACGAATGCAGACATAGGTTTGAACTGATGAATTTTGAGATATGCCGTATGACAGTAAGAATCGTAAATATCATAAGCGAGATTGCAGATGTAAATTTACGGGAAGACGATTTATTTGTGAAGGAAATGTTCCTCCAGCTTAAATCAATGATTTCAAGATTGAAATACGGTATCGTTTTCAAAAATGAACTTCTTCCCCAAATCAAACTAAAGTATTCCAACACTATGGCGATAGCCTGGTCGCTGGAAAATATGTTTGAAAAAGAACTTGAAATTCAGATTAACGAGCATGATGTGGGATTTTTAGCACTCTATATAGGCGGAGCAATCGGAAGAAAGTTTTCAGGCATAAGGGCATGTATCGTATGCGATTATGGTATAGGAACATCGCAAATTCTTAAAGAAAAAATAACAAGATCAGTTCCTGAACTAAATATTACATCAGTGTTTTCTATCCGAGATATTAACCTGATAAAAAAAGATGACTGTGATTTTATTATATCAACTGCCTCTCTTGACGGCTATCGACTCAACAAAGACGTTATAACAGTAAGGTGCCTGATGGACAGTGTGGATTTAAATATGATAGAAGAGCAGTTGCTAAAAATCAAGAAACAGAAGAAGATGATGCTCAACAGCATCCAGCCAACCTTTGAACTGTTTAAACGAGATTTGATATTTACGAGGTGTTCTCTGACAGACAAAACAGAAATATTAAAAATGGTATGCTGTAAACTTGAAAGTATGGGCTATGTTACAGGACACTTTGAAAAGTCCGTTCTTGACAGAGAAAAAAGCACTTCTACGGATATTGGGAAAGGAATCGCCATTCCGCACGGCTGTTTCGATTATGTAAATCATTCTGTTGTGGCTTTTATAAGCCTGGAAAAACCAATTAAATGGACCGAAAAAGGTGAATATATTGATTTGATTTTTCTTTTGGCATTTGATATGAAAGAATCGGATTATGTTAAAGAAACAATTATAAAGTTCTATAAATCAGTCGTTGTATTTATGGAAGACAGTGCTTTTTGTGACAGACTCAGAACCATTGAGGATAAAGATAAAATTTTAAAATATTTGAATGAAGGAAGGAGGTAATATTATGGTACGGGTAAAGTACACAATCAAAAACGAAGAAGGCTTGCATGCAAGACCCGCATCGGATTTTTGCAAGACAGCGGCAAGCTTTAAAAGCAAAATTCGTGTAATCAAAGACGGAGAAGAATTTGAAGCTAAAAGTATGCTTATGGTTCTTTGCATAGGCGCGGTACAGGGCGATGAGATTGAGATCACCGCTGAAGGCGAGGATGAGCAGGAAGCGATAAATGCATTAGTAGAAACACTTGATATGGCGTGATTAGTTTGAATAAAACCGCTTTCTTTCAAACTTAATTTTATGAAAGGAGTTAATGGTAAATATGAAAATTTTAAACGGTATTGCCGGAGCACCTGGTGTTGTTTTCGGAAAGGTATTGTATTTTGACAAAAAATCCGAATGTTCAAATGAGATAAGCATTGACGAGGCAGTAGAAAAATGTCTCGAAAAGGTACGTAAGATGTACGATAAAGCTCTTTCGGATTTGGGAGAGGACAAAGCAAAAATCTTTTCTGCTTACGAGATGCTTCTTGAAGATGTAATGTTTACAGGGCCTATAAAGGAACTGATCGAAACAGGCAAAACTCCCATAGATGCAGTTACCGAGGTTTCTGAAAGTATGTCATCAATACTATTAAAAAAGGAAAGCGAATACTTAAGACAACGTGCTGACGACATAATAAATGTGGGAAATATGATTAAGGAAGCCCTTTGCGGTGCAGACAGTGATTTTACAATGCCTGACGGAGATGATAAATACATAATCTCGGCACGCGAGCTCACCCCTGTTGACACAATGCTCTTTGACCATTCAAGGCTTCTGGGTTTTGTCACAAAGGAAGGCGGAGCTACCTCACATACTGTTATTCTTGCAAAGTCAATCGGAATACCTGCGGTGGTAGGAGTATCCGAACTTGATGAAATGACTAATTTAAAAGAGGCATATCTGGACGGATACAGTGGAAAATTTCTTGTTGAACCTAATGATGAAACAAAGAAAATATACGATAAAAAAGTATGTGAAGAGGCGGAATTTATAAAATCCCTCGAAACAGTCAAGCAACATGATGCATATACAAAAGACGGAGAAAGGATAAAGGTTGCCGTAAATATTGGAAAGCCGTCAGACTTAAAGGGCATTGAAAACCAAAGTTTTGACGGTGTAGGCTTGTTCCGCTCGGAATTTCTGTATTCATCATCAAAGGGAAAGCCGTCTGTTCATGAGCAGTATGAGGCATACAAAAAAGTTATTGATCTTGTTTATCCAAACAGTGTTACAATAAGAACTCTTGATGTCGGCGGAGATAAACAGTTAAAATACTTTAATATCCCCAAAGAAGAAAACCCATTTCTGGGGAATCGCGGTATAAGACTTTGCTTAAGCAATGAAGACATATTTACAGAACAGCTTAAAGCACTGCTTATGGCAGGAGCGGATAAAAAGCTTAAAATTATGCTCCCTATGGTAACACGCATTGATGAAATAACAAGGGCAAGACAACTCTTAGAAAAAGCAAAAAAAGAGCTTATTCTCGAAAACGTTGCTGTATCGGAAAACATAGAGCTTGGCATTATGATTGAAACACCTGCAAGTGCAATCATGGCTGAGGTGTTTGCAAAGCATTGTGACTTTTTCAGCATAGGGACAAATGATCTGGTTCAGTATATAATGTCTGCTGACAGAGGAAATTCCGCTGTTGAGGATATATATAATCCATATAACCCGGCTGTATTAAGAATGATAAACAAGGTTATAAATGACGGAGCGAATGCAGGTATAGAGGTCAGCATCTGTGGTGATTTGGCGGCAAACACCGATTTTACGGAAATACTTCTTGGTATGGGATTAAAAAAATTCAGTGTACCGCTGCCGATGATTAACAGAATAAAGAAGAAAATATCAGATATCAATTTATCATCAGCACAACAACTTACAAAAGATGTGCTTAGTGCTGAAGATGAAAATGAGGTTATAAAAATAATGAGAAAGGGGTGAAGATTATGATGGTATCAGATGTGTTAAAAAGCGACAGAATTGCGCTCCATTTAAAATCCGATACGAAAGAGAGCGCACTAAAAGAGCTTACTGAGCTTCTGTATAAAAGCGGTGCTCTTACGGATAAGGACGCATTTTTGAATGATGTTCTCACAAGAGAAAGCATTTCAACGACGGGAATAGGTAACGGAATTGCTATTCCTCACGGTAAATCAGCAAATGTGCTTGAAACAACTGTGGCAATAGGAAGATGCGAAAAAGAGCTTGAATGGGAAAGTGTAGACGATAAACCTGTGAATTTCATAGTGCTTTTGGCAGTTAATGAAAATGACAGAACAGGTGTTCACGTTAAGCTGCTTTCGCAAATGGCAAGAAAATTAGCATCGGAAGAAACGTGTAGACGTCTTGTTGATGCTAAGACTGCAGAGGAAATAACGTCTATTTTCTCAGAGTAAAAGGAGGAGGATTATTATGAAAATTGTAGGCATTGCGGCATGTACATCGGGTATAGCACATACATATATTGCCAAAGAAAAACTTGTTACAGCGGCAAAGGAGCTTGGTCACGAGGCGTTTATTGAAACTCAGGGTACAATCGGCACCGAGGATGAGCTTACAGCTCAGCAGATTAAAGATGCTGATGTTGTTATAATAGCCGCGGACATAAAGGTAGGCGGAAAAGACCGTTTCCAAGGCAAACGCATTGTAGAGGTTCCCACGCATATAGCAATAAAATCACCAAAGGCACTTTTAAACAAAATAGAAGAAGAAATCAAGAAATGATTATAGGAGGTATATAAAAATGCTTAAGAAATTACAACTTAAAAAGCATGCCTTAACAGGCATATCATTTATGCTCCCATTGGTTGTTGCATCAGGTCTTTTAATAGCAATAGGAAATATTTTTGGTGGGAATCCAGACGTGATTTCTGACTATAAAGCAGGCTACACAATATGGCAAGCTGCTGTAACACTCGGTGTTTACGGAATGTCACTTTTACCAGGTGTTATGGGTGCGGCAATCGCTTACTCAATATCTGACAGACCAGGTATTGCTCCAGGTTTACTTATGGGTATGATTGCTCAGAATATGGGCGCGGGCTTCCTTGGCGGTATGCTCGGCGGTTATCTTGCAGGTTACTTTGTAGAGTTCCTCAAAAAATATCTTAAGGTTCCGAAATGGGCTCAAGGTCTTATGCCTATGATGATTATTCCGCTTATTTCTTCTATAGTTATCGGACTAATAATGTTCTTTGTAATAGGCGGACCTATCGCATGGTTATCAGAAGCTCTTAAAAATGTACTTATGAATATGCAGACAGGTTCAAAGGGAGTGTTCGGTGCAGTAATGGGCGCTATGGCAGCATTTGACTTTGGCGGGCCTGTAAATAAGGTTGCATCACTCTTTGCAGATGGTTTGCTTATGGATGGTGTGTACGGACCTGAAGCTGTAAAAATCTGTGCTTCAATGATTCCGCCCTTCGGTGTAACACTTTCATGGCTTATCAAAAGATCAAGATACACAAAGAGCGAAATTGACAATATCAAGATTGCATTCCCAATGGGTATTTGTATGATTACAGAAGGTGTTATCCCGATTGCAGCAGTTGATCCAATAAGGGTAATACTCTCCTGCTCAATCGGTTCTGCAGTAGGCGGTGCATTGATAATGATACTCAATGTCGGTTCAATGGTACCGTCAGGCGGTATGTTCATTGTACCTGCAATGATTAATCCTTGGGGCTTTATGCTTGCACTTTCAGTCGGAACAATAATAACAGCTTTACTTCTTGTTGTACTTAAGAAGGATGCAAAAAAAGAGGAAGCAGTGGTTCTTGACGTAGAAGAAGAGGAAATTGACCTTTCGGACATAAAAATAAGCTAAGAAAGATGTGTTAATATGTACGTATCAATGAAAAATATGCTTGATGATGCCAATTTAAATAATTATGCGGTAATGGCTATCAACTGCTTTAATATTGAAACTGTCCGTGCAGTTATAGAGGCAGCAACAATAGAAGATGCACCTATTATAGTTAATGTTTTTCAGGACCATCTTCTCTCACATTGCGACAGTGAGCTTATTGCCCCCGTCGTAAAAACCATTGCAGAAAGAAGCAATGTATGCGTTGCCCTTAATTTTGACCATGGTCAGGAAAAGGAATATCTAATAAAAGCAATAGATGACGGATTTTCCTCCGTAATGGTTGATGCTTCGAGATTCAACCTTGAGGATAATATAAAAATGACACGTGAGATTGCTGATTATGCCCATAAGCATGGCGCAAGTGTTGAGGGTGAAATAGGATGTCTCGGAGCAAGCGAGGGTGGTGAGTTTACACAGGACACTATGTACACAGACCCTGGGCAGGCAAAAATATTCTATGATAGGACGAATATAGATGCACTTGCCATTTCCATAGGCACATCTCACGGAAATTATCCCGAGGGTATGGTCCCTGAGTTTGATATTGACAGATTAAAGGAAATAAAACGTCTTACAAAAGCACCTTTAGTCCTTCACGGCGGTTCAGGCTCAGGCGAGAAAAATATTATAAATTCCGTTAAAAATGGTATTAATAAAATAAATGTGGGATGCGATTTTATGAATGCAAACCGAGATGCATCACTAAAGCTTCTTCGCGAAAATCCCGATATAAACTACTTTGATTTAATTCATAGTACGGAAAAAGAAAGCATAGAGCTTGTAAGATACTATATAGGTCTTTCAGGCTCAAAAGGAAAAAATAAAAATTTAAAATAGGAGTGATTTATTATGTTAATGAATATGAAGGAACTACTTGAGGTAGCAGACAAAAACGGATTTGCCGTTCCTGCATTCAATATTGGAAGTGAGTCAATTTTAAAGGGTGTAGTTGAAAGTGCAAACGAAAAGAATGCACCTGTAATACTTGCAATCCACCCCACAGAGCTTGAATTTTTAGGTGACAGCTTTATATCGACATGTATCGAGGAAGCAAACAAATCAAAGGTACCTATGGTTATCCACCTTGATCACGGCGGTACATTTGAAGAAATTCTACGAGCTATTCGTTGCGGTTTTACCTCTGTTATGATAGATGCATCTCATATGTCTTATGAAGACAATATTGCAATCACAAAAAAGGTTGTTGAGGTTGCAAAGGTTTCAAATGTTTCAGTTGAAGCAGAGCTTGGAACTATCGGAACAACAGGAGAATCTTACGAAGGCGGTTCTGATGATATTATATACACAGACCCTGAGCAGGCAAAGGATTTTATTGAAAAGACAGGTATTGACTCTCTTGCAGTTGCAATCGGAACAGCTCACGGAATATATCCAAAGGATAAAAAACCTGAACTTAAACTTGACCTTCTTAAAACTATCAGAGATACAGTTGATATACCCCTTGTTCTTCATGGCGGCTCCAGCAATCCTGATGAGGAAATCGCAGAATCAGTTAAAATCGGTATTTCAAAAATAAATATCTCAAGCGATATTAAGGTTGCCTTTTATAAAAAATGCCGTGAGGTATTGGCAGAAAACCCGGGTTGGATTGAGCCGAATGCTATATATCCCCCATGTATCGAAGCAATGAAAAAGGTAATTGAGTTTAAGATGGAACTGTTTAACGATATTGGAAAGGCTTCTCTTTACAAATAATTAAAATTTGTTATTAAAAAATCATATTTTTACTTCAAGAGGCTGTTAGAAAAGTCCCATAAAAATGCAAGGGTGAAAACTCTTGCATTTTTTACATACAAAAACAGCCGTCTCATGCAATCGTGTTCTGTCATTCTTTATCTGTAAATAATCCGACCGTCTGCTACAGTCAAAACACATTTGTAGCCCTTATCGGATTTTATATTATTTCCGAAGCAATCGATTAGATTAAAGCCCTCATTGCCGTAATCCAACACCGTTACATCGGCGCAGCGTCCCTCCTTTATATGCCCCCACTTTGCATCTTTTCCCAAAGATGCGGCAGGTGCAGAGGTGACAGCCTTAAAAACTTCTTTCTCACTCATACCAAGTTTTTTTGCTACGCTCATCACCATTGTCATACCGTATCTGCCGCCCAGAGTACATACACTGTACTTTGTAATATCCGTGCCTATAACATCAGGCAACACATCCATCTCTATTGCATTTCCTAACACAGAAAAATCCGTATGGTTTATGCCCTCAAAGCCCAAATCAACAGTTATTCCTCTGTTTTTCGCTTTAATTATGCAGTCATAACCATCCTTTGCCCCGCTGTTCACACCGCCGTGAAATGCGTGAGTAAGTATGTCACCCTTTTTAAGAACGCTCACTATATCCTCCATAGGAGAGGGCGAATTTGTAGAATGAACCATTACCTTTAAGTTCTTTTTATGTGCAAAGGAGCAAATTTCCTCCAAAAGATTCATGCTCCAATCTTTATAAGAGCATGAATCATAAAAAACCTTTATTCCGACTGCCTTTTCTCCGTAATCCCCGAGTCTTTGGCTGATATATTCAAAATCCGGTTTATTGTCCCTTATGCCCGCTGTGACAAAAACTACGTTTTTTACCATAAGCAGGTCCGACAAATATTTATTTCCTGCGCACCCTTCAGTATCGGCGGCAGCTGTAACTCCAAACGGGAAGCATCCCATTTCTGCCTGTACGCCAATGCTCTCAGAGGACAGAGTACGCAGATGAGTATGTATGTCAACAAGACCGGGCAAAACGGTTTTCCCTGACGCATCATATACAAAATCCGCATCTGTATTTATTTTCGGAAGTATTTCCTCAATTTTTCCGTTATCAATTAAAATATCGGAATAATAAAACTCTTCTCCGTCCCAGACACGTCCGTTTTTTATAAGAATATCAACCAAATCCCTCACGGTCCTTTCATAAAAATATGGTTAATACTTTATCTCAAAGTTCACTCCGGTTATGCCGGGTGTAATCCCTCTTGCTATTGCAGATTGATTTTTCTCATGGCATATTATCCATTTATTCTTTGCACTTATAAGCTTATCCTCCGGCACATTCTCAAGAGCTGTGTTTGTAGCCTCGGGAAGTCCAACGGCACATCCGAAGCCCTCGTCTGAAACCTGACAGGGACAATAGTGCAAAGTTGTTGCAAAACACTCTATTACCGTTCCTTTGGGAAGATAAAATGCCGTAAATCTCGACGAGTCGATTTTATCGTTTTCTATCTCCCATCTGTGTCCCATAATCAGAACCATAGGAGTTATGGCGATATTTATCTCGCTTGATGTATGCCATTCAGCAGCGTTTAAAAACGAGCTGTGCCCATGGCAATAGCCCAACTGTGCAGGGAGTGTACCGAACAGCTCCTTTTGAATTTCTTCTGCAATAGGAAGCCTCTCAAATTCCGCCTCGGAAGGTACATACCTAACTCCCGTTTCAGGCATAGGGATTTTTTCTCCCGCATTTATGATTTCCGTTGTATCAATATTTTCTATAACCCTGCCGAAGCTTTTAAATTCCTCATCATATACGGAATAAACTTTAAGCCCAGGGTTCTTCTTTTTTAAAATTTCAAGCATTTTCTTTCTCCTGACACTTACATATTTTTACAGACAGGTATATCCACCATCAACAGAAATAACAGTTCCCGTTGTATAGCTTGCCGCATCTGAGGCGAGATAAAGAGCCAGTCCCACAAGCTCAGACGGCTCGCCTACCCTGTTTAACGGTGTTCCCTCTATCCATTTTTTAACAGCAGGATCGTTCGGCGTGGTAAGACGCTTTTTTGTCAAGGGCGTATTCATAAATCCGGGTGCAATACCGTTTACTCGTATTCCTCGCTCTGCCCATTCCACAGCCATGCACTTAGTAAGCATTATAGCTCCTGCCTTTGAGCTGTTATATGCACACTGTGTCTGTGGCAGTGGATTTACAACAAGTCCCGACATAGATGTAATGTTTACAATATTTCCTCCGCCCTGCTCAAGCATTACTTTAGCCGCTTCACGGCTCACCAAAAACACTCCCGTCAGATTTACGCCAATTATACTGTTCCAAACCTCTAAGGGCATTTCCTCTGCAGGATATAGCTTATTGATACCTGCGTTGTTTACTAAAATATCAATTCTGCCGAATGTGTCTTTGACCTGTGATATCATATTCTTTACGGAGTCTTCCTTTGAAACATCTGTCTTTATGCACAGGCATTTTACACCCTCTTTGCGTATCTCATCAACAGCATTTTCAAATTCTTCTTCAAGCATTCCGGCAACTGCAACATTTGCTCCTGACCTTGCAAATCCCTTTGCAATTTCAAGGCCTATTCCCCTTTCAGCCCCGGTGATTACAACAGTTTTACCTTTAAAGTTAAAGCTGTATTGATTATCCATGACAAATCACTCCCATCATTACACTTTACACGCTCCGAGAAGCTTGATTTTTTCCAGTGCAAATTCTTTTACTCTTTCCGCAACCTTTGACATTGTAACGTCAAGCGGTGCACTGTACGGATCAAGCTCCTTATAGCCGTCCATAAACGCATAGCATACATCTGTACCGAAATTGATTTTGCGTATTCCTGCATTCACCGCCGCTTTTATCTGATCGTCGGGAACACCCGATCCGCCATGTAATACAAGGTGAGCCTTTGTATTATTATGTATTTCTTCAATTCTGTCAATGGCGAGTTTGGGAGCTTTTGCATACTTTCCGTGCGCAGTTCCCACCATAATTGCAAGTGCATCTAATCCTGTTTCATCAACATACTTAACAGCGTCACTTACCTCGGTGTAATCAGCCCACTTCTCGTCCTTTGTTGACCCTATATGACCAAGCTCACCCTCAAAGCCTACTCCCACTTCTTTGGCAAGTGCAACTGCTTCCCTTGTGATCTTGATATTTTCTTCAAAAGGCAATGTAGATACATCAAGCATAACACCTGTTGTGCCAAGACGGATTGCACGCATTATTTCAGGTATACCTACACCATGATCTAAATGAAATGCAACGGGAGTCTTTAAATCATCCATCATTTCTCTGATTACAGGAGCCATAAACCTGCCTGTATCAGTATCAAACAAACGACTGTACATCTGAATAATAATCGGTGCTTTTGTTTCCTCTGCCGCTCTCGCAACACCCATAAGAGTTTCCAAATTGTAAACATTAAATGCCGGAACAGCAAAGCTGCCCGCCTCCGCCAAATCAAGAATTTCTTTTAAACTGTATCGCATATCACTCTCTCCTTATACTGTATCAAATCTTATATCAGACACATACTTACAGAATTCTTTAATTTCTTTAGTATATCCGCCTTCAATTTCAGAAACATGGTGAATATATGGACCTTCAATGAGCTTGCGTTCCCATTTATCCAAATCATCAAACTTTGCCCATAAATACGTTCCGTTTGTGTAAGGTCCTTCGCTGCTGTCACATTCGCCGGCAATTACTGAGTACGCACCATGATCTTGGTCTATTCTTGCCACAGTGTAATGGCTATTCTTAGCCTCAAAGTTTTCCCTCATATTGAAACATTTGCAGAATCCACCTTCTTTTCTTGACGAATATGCAAATTGTCCGCAATGCCACAACAATTCGACATTATCATTCTCGGGATGTCTCATTGTAAATTCACCGAATAACGGCGGTTTTTTTCCAAATGCTAATGATTTAAGCAAAACCTGTGTCATAGCAGCATGTACATCGTTTTCACAACTGATAATATACCCTTCATCAGCAAGTATACCATAAACTGTACATGGCATTGCTCCAACTAAAAGCTGAAGTGCAGACCAACATTCTGACGATATAACATCAAGGTCAAATTCCTCAAACAGCTGTTTAAACAGAATGTAATATGCATACTGTTTTTCAGCGGTTTCATCAGAAGCCGTATCAAGCTCATACATACCCCTGATACGATTGCCTCCCTCCTTTATTTCGCCTTCATAGTCTGCCAATATTTTATTGTACTTGTCTTGAATAACTGCTAAATTAATCGGCACAAAATGAATATCAAAGTTTTCCATAAGCTGTCCTTCATTGCAGATTACAGAAGCAAATGGTCTTGGCCGCAGACCAATCTCACCAACACGCATACCTATAAAATTACGGACCGCACAAACAACCCTTGCAAAACTGTCAATACCTTTTTTCAGCTTATCGTCCGACACAAGACAATTCTCGATATATGTATACTTGACATTCATTCTCATAAGCTGACGACTGATTCCAAACAAACCACATTGTGAATCTGTGTAGCGCATTCCGTCACCCTCTTCAGGCGCATCATCCTTAGGTCCCCACAAAAGAACAGGTTTCCCCATTTTTTTCGCAAGTTCTCCCGCTGCCTCCTCGTTTCCGAAATTAGCGGCAATCAAGAAAACTCCATCGACTCCGTTTTCCTTAAAATGCTTAACAACCTTATCAACATCATTACATGACCATAATACCTCTACGTCAATGACACCCCTCAAATCAACAAATGTCACATTTTCTGTTGAATAATGTTTCTTTATGTATTCAACGGTATTTCTGCCTCTCTCTTCTGCAATTTCCCAGTTGAATTGCCCCGGTCTCGGCGTGCAATCACGTCTTAGTGGAACCAAGCCGATTTTTACATTATAATTTAACATTAAATCACTCCTTATCATAATCCGCGTTGATATTTTTCAACACGTTTATTAATAATATCTTTATCTATTTGCTCTGTGCTTAAAAACCTCTCAAGCGTTTCTCTGTTTGGTATTCCCGCTCTGCCGCCCATTTGGGTGCATTTTATCGTTGAAACTCCTGTTGCGAACCTTGCCGCATCGGGAACGGAAAGCCCGTTTAAATATGCAACAGCAAAAGCTCCGTGAAAAACATCACCCGCACCTGTTGTATCTTTAATCTCGGCTTTCATTGCCGGCTGAGCAAACCTTTCATTTCCGTATATTCCCATTGAACCGAATTCACCGAAAGTAAATATAACAATTTGCGGACCTTTCGATTGAACATATTCCATAACCTTATACTTTTCGTCATCGGTTAAATCTTTTGCTGTTTTCATACCGAGTTCTTCACAAACACCGTCAAAATAATATTCCGAGCCAATGAAAATATCGAAAATATCATAGTTTTCATAAACATACGGCTTATAATATGCGGCATCAACGCTTACTTTACCATTATTTTTATGCATAATATCCGCCGCTTTTCTGACCGCATCGTTTACAAAACCTACATGAATCATCTTTGCTGACTTAATATAATCCTCGTCAATGTCATCGGTTTCTACTTCTCGGAGCTCTCCGCCTCGACTGATTATATGCTTTGATTTTGTTGAGCGTTCGGTTATACATATGCAAAAATTGCTCCTTTTTTTCTCTGCAACAACAAGATGCTCTGTATCAACATTATTGTATTTAAAATCATCAACAATCATTTTTCCGAAAATGTCATCTCCGATAACTCCCAACATTGATACATTGGCACCCAAATTGCCTGCGGCACATAAAGCTGTTGCAACCCATCCTCCGCCTTGAAAGCTACAGTCGTACATTTTGCTGCTAACTTCCTCATAGGGGATTTTTTCAAGCTCAACAACCATATCCTGACCGGGATTTCCTATTCCTATAATATCATATTTTTTCATATAAAATCCTTTCACAAAACCTTTCACCAATGCGTTTGGGAAAAGAGAATTAAGCAGATTGCCGTTATGAGGGACGCCGACGTACGAGTGTACTTCAAGTCCCGAATGACGGTAAGATGCGCCGATTATCTTTTTCCAAATTTATGACCATCAATTCCTTTCACAAAACCAAGTTTGAATTAAAACCGTTCAGATTGTGCACCCGCGTGAGCGAGACTGTACTTTGTGTACGCGAGTGAGCGCGGGGGTGCAAGATGGGCGGTTTTCATTCAAACTTCACCTTAGGGAATCATCGACATAAACTTTATGTCATAGTATTCTTCCAACGACCATTTGGATTTATCGCAGCCCATTCCTGACTGCTTTGCACCGCTGTGTGGTGAAAATTCCGTACCGCCGCCGCCGTTTACAAAGAATTCACCCGCAGTAACATTTTCAAAAAATTTACTCATCTCTTTTGAATTGTGACCGAAGAAATATGCGGACAGTCCGAAAATAGTGTTATTTGCTTTTTCTATTGCTTCATCAAGTGTTTCAAACGACTGTATCGGAATAATGGGGCCGAAAATTTCTTCTTTTGATACTCTCATTTCATCATTTACATCTTTTAACAGTGCCGGAGTTATATATGCACCCTTTTCAAATTCCTTCGGTATTTCTCCGCCCATAACCAATGTCGCACCGTTATCTGTTGCGTCTTTGATTAAATCAAGCATTCTGTCCCTTGCTTTATTGTCTATAACAGGGCCCATTATATAACCTTCGTCCTTCCACTTGCCAAGCTTAACCTTGCCAAGCTCTTTTGCAATTCTTTTACAAAGCTCTTCATAAATTGAAGAATGAATATATATTCTGTTATAGTTTACACAGGTTTGACCTGCAAAACCTACCTTTTTTGCTACTATATTTGCCGCAACCTCATCTAAATCCGCATCGGGCATAACTACTACCGGAGCATTTCCGCCAAGCTCCAAGGAATACTTTTTAAGTGAGGTTGAGCTTTGCTCCAAAAGCTTAAGACCTGTTTCATACGAGCCTATAAGGCTTATAAGCCTCGGTATCTTACTTTCGTTTAAAGTCTTTGCAACCTCATTTGCAGGACCTGAGATAATATTCAGCACACCTTTTGGAAAACCTATTCTCTCTGCAATTTCACCAACATAAAGAGTTGCAAGAGGTGTCTCGGAGGATGGTTTTATTACGCAGGTACATCCCGAAGCAATAGCCGGACACATTTTAATACTTGCATTTCCCAAAGGATAGTTCCATGCTATATGCCCTACAGTTACACCAACCGGCTGTCTTGTTACAATCTGATAATTCGGCTTATCACCATTACCTTGATACGGAAGCACCGTACCCTCAACTCTTTTTGCTTGTTCTGCGTAATATGACAGACTTATAAGCAGCCAATCAACATCACCGCAAGCCGCCGGATAAGGTCTGCCCGATTCTTTTGAAACCAATTCAATCAGCTTATCTCTTTCAGCGGTGCAAGCTTCTTTTAATTTATACAGCCACTCTGCTCTTTCATTAACAGGCGTTTTTGACCATGTTTTAAAAGCTTCATTTGCCGCATTTAGTGCTTCTTCTGCCTGGGCCTTATCTGCACAGCTTACATAATCTATTATTTCATTTGTGGCGGGGTCTAAAACAGCTTTCTTATCTCCGTTTCCGTCCACTACTCTGCCGTTAATATATTGTTTAAACATTTTAGCAACCTCCCTTTAAAGCGTTCCTTTTGCACGCATTTGATTTCTGAAGCCTTTAAGTCCGGCAGCACCGATAAATTTAGCCGATGAGCCAAGCTCCGCTTCAATTTCAAGAAAACGATTTCCTCTGTCACCGATTGCGCTCTCTCTTATTGAGCCTGCATTTATACCAACCGCATAGTCTGCAATAGATGTGCCCTCTCCTCTGCTGTCGGACGGCATAACGCCATATCCGAATTTATACGCATACTGTATCATATCAAATGCTTCGGAGATTGTACCAACCTGATTTACCTTTAATAAAACGGTGTTTGCGGCATCTTTTGATACGCCATAAGCAACACGCTCGGGATTTGTTGTGAAAAGATCATCACCAACAATTTGAATACCGCTTTCTTTTGTTAATGCCGCAGTTGTGTCGTAATCATCTTCATTAAACGGATCTTCAATAATTACAAAAGGATAATCCTTTATTATTTGCATATAGAAATCATAAAGCTGTTCCTTTGTTTTGGGAGTGTTATCAAACAAGCCGTAATATTTACCGTCCTCTTTATTATGATATGTATCTGTTGCAACATCCATCTGGAAACCCATTTTGCCCTCATAGCCTGCTTCGGATATTGTTTTTAACATATCCTCCCATATCTCTTTGTCACTGTTATATATACCCGCAGGAACAGAGATAAAATCACGGATATTTGGCAATCCTCCGAATTTTGCTTTCATTTTTTCTGCCCATCTGGTATGAACCTCCCAACAAGCGTATGACGCATCCGAGAAGGTGTCAAAGCCGTAAGCCATAACCGACATTGTAGGCTTTCCTCCGGGAGTTGTAATTCCTCCTCCGTAACGCTCATCTCCTGCAACCATCGCAACACCCGGAACGGGAAGATACATTGCATTTGCACCGCCGATATGTCTGTAAAGCGGTATACCAAGAGATGCAGCACCTGCTTTTAAAACTGCTGCAGAAGTTGCCGCAACTGCATTTCCACCCAGCTTAATCTTTGCATCAGGACAAATATCAAGAATTGCCCTATCAACCTCGGCTTGCTTTGACGCATCCATGCCTATAATAACCGGGGCTATCGTCTCTTCAACTCTTCGTGCAGCTCCCGTAACTCCCTTGCCGCCGAATTTTTTTCCTCCGTCAAAGGTGAAATCCACCTCATGGGTACCGATAGATACACCCGACGTACACATCGCTCTGCCCTCGGCTCCGTTTTCTGTTGTTATGACAACCTCAACACCGGGCTTTCCTCTGTTTGTGTAAACCTGGCGAGCCTTTACCGATTTAATCAGTGTTTCATTCATCTGTTTTTCCTCCAATATAAATAATTCTTAAATCTAAAGCGGAAACATTTGCAGTTGCGAAAACTCCGCAGTCAAGCTTCCATAGTGGCTCACTTGTTCCGTGAGTTTTAAGCGCATTTTGCAAATCAATTCCTTTTTCTTTCGCTTCATTTATTGTATAGCCGTCGACCACCGCACCGGCAAGACATGATGGTGCATTTTCATACACAAATCCACCCGGGCCGTCTGTACCGTCCGTATCAACCGCACCTATTACAACGTTTTTACTTCCGGCAATCTTCATTGCGGCCGCCAAACAGTATTCCTGATTTCTTCCGCCGACTCCGCATTCTCTTCCGACGGTAACCACATTTTCTCCCGATGACATCAGAACTACGGGAGGGTTAAAAGGTTCACCGAGCCTTTCACAGCAAAGTGCCATATTGGCATCAACATAGCCTGCCTCTCTTGCTTCGGCCTCCATATATTCCGACAGCATAATACACCTAAGTCCCATTTCCGCCGCTTTTTTTCTGACAGCCGGGTAAACCGTTGAATCCTTAAATATTAAGCCAAAGAAACGACAGTTATATGATTCATATTCTTCAACGGACATATTTTCATCTGTTCCGGAAAGTAAATGCTCTCTTATAGAGATAGGAGTTTTATCCCATGCATCCCATTTCTTTATAATCTCTATGCAATCCTTATAAGTAGAAGCAGTCGCAACCGTCGGAAAGAATGTATTATTCCGAAGCATCTCAAAATACGGCACTCTGAGTACAGGTGTATTCATTTTTGACGGATCTGCCGTAACTGTATGAATAAGTGTTGCCTTTTTCAAAAGCCTTGTTATTCTTCCGCCTTTAAATCGGTCAATATGCGTTCTTATGGGATTTAAATCACTTGTGGGAACTCCTTTTTCTATCTGCATCATATGAGTGAATTTTGAAATATCATCAATGGTAATATTTCCTGCAGGATATGTAAACAGCGAACCGCAGCCGCTTCCGAACACAGTGAAAATCAAATCCCTTTCATTAACATCCGCCAGTAATTCCTCTATTTTTCTGCACCCTTCAACGCAAAATTCATCAGGAACAGGATGTCCCGCAAGCGTTACACCAATTTTTGTGCATATTATTTCCTCTCCGTGCTTCCCGATTACGTGGCCTCCCGTTAACACATCGCCCAGGACTTCCTCAAATGCAAGTGCGGCTCTCTGGATACCTTTTGCGGCTCCGATAACGAATACTCTGTCATAGTCTTTAAGATCAAGGCATATTTCTCCGGAATGAGGGTCATCCTTCATCTCAAATCCCTTGTTGTTTATTATTATTTTATTGTCTCTGAGTTTAATAAACTCTTTAACTCTGAAATACGGATCCAAAGAATCAAGCCCCGTATCTAAAAGCTTTGTTACAATTTCTCTGCCTGCCCTGTTTCCGTGAGAAGTAAGTGAGTTTGTATTTTTTATTCTCATAGCCGCTCCTAAAACAAGATATTATCGGGGTCGGGAGCTTCTCCGCAGACACCCTTCAGGTTTGATATTATATCCATATCCTCTTTTGAAAGCTCAAAATCGAATATTTCTCCGTTTTGCTTAATTCTCATCGGGTTTGCGGACTTCGGCAGCGAAACAAATCCGTTTTGCAGACACCATCTTAAACAAATCTGACCTATGGACTTGTTGTATCTTTCCGACATCTCGTTCATTTCGGGAACCTTAAATATTGCACCCGTTCCGAATGGGCTGTATGCCTCAACAACAATTCCATTTTCACGGCAGTAATCTACGATTTCCGGCTGAGTGATACCCGGGCACAGCTTAAGCTGATCCGCCATAGGCATAATTTCAGCTGTTTCCATAAGTGCGTCAATATGATGCGGCATAAAGTTGCTTACACCTATCGCGCGTATTCTGCCCTCTTTATACAGCTTTTCAAAGGCTCTCCATGTTTCCTGCATCGCTTCTTTCCAGACTGTGCGATACTGAATGGGATTAGGCCAGTGAATTAAGTATAAATCCAGATAATCCGTTCTTAAATTCTTAAGCGTTTTCTCAAATTCATCAAGAGTTGATTTATACCCGTGGCAGGCATTTCTCAACTTACTCGTTATAAATACCTCTTCCCTTTTAAGACCGCTGTCGGCGAGTGCGTCACCTATTCCGCCCTCACTGCCATAGGCGGCTGCTGTATCAATATGACGATAACCCAAAGACAGTGCCGCAAGAACTGCATTTTTTGTGACATCATCCGTTGTCTGCCATGTGCCAAGTCCGACGCACGGCATTTCAACACCGTTATGTAATTTAAAAGTATCTGTTAATGATTTCATATCAATATTCCTCATCTTCCTGCTTTTGCATTAAGAGAATCCAATACAGTTCTTCTTGTATTTTCAACAATCATTTCGTAATTCTTATCGTTTACGGCATTATTTTCGGCAAACATCCAGTCACCGCCGGATGCAAGAACATAGTCAATTTTCGAAAACGGCAAGAAGTTTTTGCCATTGAGCCCGCCGGTTACAACCCATTCAACATTACCGAAGGGACCGCCGTGGTATTGTGCCAATGTATCCGCACCGCCCAATTGATATACCGGGAAAAATTTTAAAATATTTATCCCGTAATTAAGTGCAATTGAAATATCGCTTGCAGTAACACATCCGGGCAAAATCGGCATATTCTTTTTCATCGCAAATTCAACCACTTCCGGCACAAGTCCCGGTGCAACAAAGAATTTTGCTCCTGCGTCAATCGCTTCTTCGGCATCCCTAATTGAAATAACCGATCCTGCGCCAACAATAACTTCGGGAGCTTTTTTCGCTATTTCATTAATTCTTTTTAATGAATGTTCATCTCTGTGAAGCAAAACCTCACAAACAGGCAAACCGCCCTCTGCCAGCGCATGTGCCGCATCTGCCGCAAAATCAAGCTCGGGTGCCACCATAATGGGGCAAATACCCGTTGTTTTTAAAACTCCATACATTGTCTTTTCCATGATTCATAATCTCCTTTATTTAATAATATTAAGTTCAATATCCATTGTCTCTGACAGTGATTTTAAGCTCTCTGCCATAGCATCGGTAATTTCAAGCATTCCTGTTTCGAGTGATTGTTCGCGCTTTGCCCATTCCATTTCACCCGGAAGGAATATTTCATCTTTTCCCTTTGCTTTTGGTCCGTTTTTAAGTTCGTTTATCATTTGTGAAATTCTCTTGTTAAACTCTTCTTCATTAACCATCTGTTTTATGTCAATTGCAATAAAAGCGTGTCCTGCATTGTTTACTGATGACATATCCAAATTCCAGCTTGCAATTTCACTGAGCATTCCCGCCCCCGTGATAACCGCCGATAAAATTTCAACCAAAACCGCAAGGCCATATCCTTTATGTGCACCCATAGGCTGTAAGCTCGCATTCTGCGGGAACAGTGATGAGTCGGTTGTCGGCTGTCCTTCTTCATCAACAAGCCAAGTATCGGGAATATCCATTCCCTTTTCCTTTGCCATAATAACTTTTAATGCCGCAACACTGCTGAGCGCAATATCCAAAAATATACTTTTTCCGTCACCTGTCGGGCAGGCAAATGAAAACGGATTTGTTCCTATCGCTTTTGATGCACCGTTAGGAACTGCAATAACGGGATCTGTATTGCTCATAGATAACCCTATCATTCCTTTTTCTGCCGCTAAATTTGCATAATAACCTGCCGCTCCGAAATGACAGCTGTTTTTAACGCCAACATATGCAATACCAACTTTTTTTGCTTTTTCAATCGCTAAATTCATAGCCTTGCATCCGGAAACCATTCCCAGCGCTTTATTGCCGTTTATGATTGCAAAAGCGGGGCCATCACAAATCACTTCGGGTTCAGCTTTGGCATCAAGTCCGCCCGCATTTAATTTTTCTATGTACTGTCCCAGATTTCTCATACCATGAGTCATTACTCCGAACATATCTGTTGTAATCAACGTATCAGCCGTAATTTCTGCATTTTTAGCCGGAACACCGTTTTTAATCAATGCTTGTATGGCAAATTCCCTCAGTTCCTTTATTTTTACTTTTTGCATTATCTCTACCTCCAATGGTTTTATATTTTAAATGAATTTATATACTCTGAAAAGTACAAAGCATCATACAACACCAGATCCTGATCGTTAGACCAGGGATCATAAAATTCCCCTCTTCTACCGTTAAGCCTGTAAGGATATACATATGCCGCAGAGCCTCTGCCGTCATCACCGATAAGACACATACAGTTTCTGATACACTCCTCCGCCTTTTCAATCCAACTCCTGTCACCGGAAAGCCTGCTGTATGACATATATGCCCGTGCACTCAGGCAACTGAGATGATGCGGAAACGTATCGCCCGGCATTTTATTTTTCCCGAACCAAACATCATCCCAAAATCTGATTGCGATTTCGTTTAGATGAAAGCTCGGCTGCATACCGGAAAATCTTTGCAATATTTCAATATGCTTTGCTGCTTCGTTAATGTAATATTCCTTGTTTTCACGCAGCGCGCCCATTTCAGCGATATAATTTACC
>CADBPJ010000008.1 GCA_902796445.1 uncultured Ruminococcus sp.
AAAAACAGATACCGAGATAATTTATATCTCACCCCCAAATTGTCTTACACCTTCCACCACCGAGGTACAGCGGACAATATCCTATTCCCTGATATATATTGTCCGCTGTTTCCTGTTACAAAATACAAAGAAACAAGGTGAATAAAATGCCAAATGTTACATATAACAAAACAAAAAACATCCCTTTAAAGCTTATAAAACCCAACCCGTGCCAGCCTCGCAAATATTTTGATCCTGAGTCAATGGACGCTCTTATACGTTCTGTGGAACGCTATGGTGTAATAAATCCCATTACTGTAAGAGAAATAAGTGACAATGAATATGAACTAATATCAGGCGAACGTAGATTTCGTGCGGCATACAGTGCGGGACTTACGGAAATTCCTTGCATTATACTTGATACAGACGGGTCAGACTGTGCTATATTATCATTACTTGAAAATCTGCAAAGAGAAGATTTGTCATTTCTTGAGATAGCAGAAAGCTATAAAGAACTAATCAAGAAAAAAGGTATAACAAGCCGTGATCTATCACGAAAATTAGGTAAGCGTACCTATGATATAACAGAACATATAAGCTTAATGAATCTTGACCCACTTGTACGAAAATACATTCGTTCCTTCAAGCTTACCAAACGTCAGGCAAAGGCTCTTTTAAAGCTAAAGGACAAGTCCTTACAGATTGAAGCAACACGTAAAATATGTGAAAACAGACTTACAGAGTCTGATACAATAGAGTTTATAAACGAACTTACCCAAACCCAATCCGAACCTATACCTATTACGCCTCCCTCCGCTAAGCTTAACAGGATTAAAGACATACAGACATTGCGTAATACTATTTCAAGTGCCATATGTCTTATCCGAAAAAGCGGTATGGACGTACGTTATGATGAAAAGACCTATGATTGGGGCGATGAGTTTACAATAATTGTTAAAAATAATGCAACATAACCCCTCCCTTTTATCCGATTTGCTCTTTACAAATCGGATTTTTTATTGTATAATTGATTTGATTTTATTAAAAGGGGTCATAACAATGGATAAAAACAACAAACGTATCGTTGTTAAGGTTGGTACATCTACTCTTACATACGATACAGGAAAAATAAATATACGCAGAATTAACGATTTAGCACGTGTTCTCTCTGATCTTAGAAACTCAGGCTATGAGGTTATATTGGTATCATCAGGTGCTATCGGTGTTGCTATGGGCAAGCTTGGCTATACGAAAAAGCCTACGGATACAAAGGTAAAGCAGTCACTTGCGGCTATCGGTCAATGCGAGCTTATGGCACTGTATGATAAAATGTTTTCTGAATATCACAATACAGTTGCTCAAATACTCCTTACACGTTCGGATATTGAAATAGAAAAACGCAAACAACACACCAAGGACACCTTTGAAACATTGCTTGAAATGGGAATTATCCCTGTAGTAAATGAGAATGACACAGTATCTGTCGAGGAAATTGAAATCGGCGATAACGACAGCTTATCAGCTATTGTTGCAACAGTAGTCAATGCTGACTTACTTGTTCTGTTTTCAGATATTGACGGTCTTTATGATTCTGATCCACGTAAAAATTCAAATGCTACACTTATATCACGTGTTGAGGATATCTCAAAAATTGAAGATAGCGCAGGCGATGCAGTCACAAACGTCGGCACAGGCGGTATGGTAACAAAAATTGAGGCGGCAAAGATTGCAAACAATGCAGGTATCAGTATGATTATCGCTAACGGAAACAACATCAATTCTCTTTATGACATTATGGAAGGCAAAAAGGTCGGCACACTGTTTAAGGCATACTAAAAATATTCACCCATTTCGGGTGAACATTTTTAGTATATTCTCAACTATATACTTTATCGCATGGTCATCATTTGAACATATAACCTTGTCTGCTACAGCCTTCAGCTCATCTACTGCATTTTCTACGGCACAGCCTATATCTGCTGATTTTATCATAGAAATATCATTCTCATTGTCGCCCACGCATATGGTTATTCTTCCGTCACCTAATATATCTTTCATGCGTTTTACAGTTTTGCCCTTAGTTGCATTTGCATTCAGTATCTCAACACCAACAGGCCAGCTTCTTGAAAAATCATAGTCAGTGCCGAAATGCTTTCTTAGATTATCACGTAATTCCACCGCACTATCGGGGGTATCCATAACAAGCACTATTTTATATGCATTTTCTACCTGTGCATCTGCTATTTTATCTAAATCTATATCGTATTTTTTTAAGTCTGCAAAATAATATGCATATCGCAGATGATCTTTGTTATGTGAAATATATTCCATAACCTGATAAATCTTATCACCCAACAAGCACTTATAAAGGATTTTATCGTTGGCAAAATCATATATACAAGCACCATTACAGCATATTACAGGGCATAAAAATTCGCTTTTGTCAAAATATTTCAACAAGTGATTTGGCAAACGGCCTGTTGCAAGACAGAACTTTCCTCCGCCTTGCACAAATTCTTTTATAGCACGTCTGTTTTCGTCTGACAATTTAGAGTCACTTGATAAAAGTGTTCCATCCAAATCACTGCATAGCAGTATTTTTTCAGCTCCGTTCATTAATTTACTCCTGATTAGTTTTTATAGAAAGCTACGTATGCTCTGTATGCCATATATATGTCACTCTTTGCAACAACCTCAAAGGGTGAATGCATAGAAAGTACGGGTACTCCGCAGTCGATTACATCCATATTAAGATTTGCAACATACTGAGCGATTGTTCCGCCGCCGCCCTGGTCTACCTTACCAAGCTCGCCTGTCTGCCATATGACACCGTTTTCATTCATTATCTTGCCTATTTTATATACAAATTCAGAATTTGCATCCGACGTTTCGCTCTTACCTCTTGCACCTGTGTATTTCATAAGTGCAACACCATATCCCGCATAGCAGGCATTGTTTGCCTCAATTACATTCGGATAATTCGGATCAGATGCCGCCGATACATCCGATGACATACAAGCAGAATTTGAAATGGTTTTATTAAGGTCTGTCAAAGAACATTTACCATTAACCTTTTCTATAAGCTCTGTTATTGCCATCATCATAAACGCACTTTGTGCTCCTGTGTTACCGCATGAGCCTATTTCCTCTTTATCAACAAGAATTGCAACAGCTGTTGTTTTTGGAGTTTCAACATCAAGTATACCCCTCAATGTTGTATATGCACAAACTCTGTCGTCCTGTCCGTATGCTCCGACAAAGCTTTCATCAAGTCCTACATTCTTTGCTTTTTGTGCAGGTACTATTTCAATCTCGGCACTTATAAAGCTTTCCTCTGTTATACCATAACGGGCATTGAGCATCTTTAAAACCGAAAATTTAACTGTTTCCTTAACATCTTCTGCCTCAATCGGCATTCCGCCTATTAAGACGTTTAAATTTTCGCCCTCTATTCCCTCTGTCATTTTCTTTACCATCTGGTCCTTTGCCAAATGCGGCAGAAGGTCGGATATAACAAATACGGGATCGTTTTCCTCCTCACCGATTACTATTTCTCTCTGTTTACCCTCTGTGTCATAAATCACACCGTGAATTGCAAGAGGCACTGTCGGCCATTGATACTTTTTAATCCCGCCGTAGTAATGTGTTTTTAAGAGTGCCATATCCATACTCTCGTATAATGGATTTTGTTTTAAATCAAGGCGAGGCGAGTCAATATGGGCACCTGCAATATTGATACCTTTTCTTATATCCTCTGAGCCTATAACTGCCATAAATATATTCTTGTTGCGGTTGATTTTATATACCTTATCACCCGGCTTCAGATTATCAAGCAAATCAATATCAACAAAGCCTGCCTCCTGTGCCATCCTGACGGCTTCCCTAACACATTCACGCTCTGTCTTTCCCTTATCAAGAAATGTGCGGTAGCTGTCAGACATTTCCCACATTTCTTTTTTCTCGGCTTCCGTCATTTTCAGATACGCATTTTTACGTTCATACGATAAGCTTTCATATAGTTCCTTATCTGTCATTTTACATTCCTCCATATTTATTTCTTTATATAGATTATACAGCATTTTATATAAAATATCAATAGATTATTAAATATTTTTAACTCTGATTGACTTTTTAGTGCATTTGTGATACAATGGTAAGGTATAATGGTTGAAAGTGTGTTTTACGTTATGGAAAAAGGATTTAATGGGATTTACAATACTGAAAAAATAAAAAAAATGAATACAGATGAGCTTATTGAGTTTTCGAAACAAATAAGAAAATTTCTTATTGAAAACGTAAGCAAAACAGGTGGTCATCTTGCATCAAATCTCGGTGTAGTTGAGCTTACGGTAGCAATTCACAAGGTTTTTGACCTGCCAAAGGACAAGCTTATTTTTGATGTCGGCCATCAATCGTATGTTCATAAAATTTTAACAGGCAGAGCCGATCAAATGGAAACACTGCGTCAATTCGGCGGAATTTCAGGATTCCCCAAGCGTTGTGAAAGTGAGTTTGATGCATTTGATACAGGTCATTCATCAACATCTGTATCTGCGGCACTCGGTATGGCACGTGCAAGGGATATTCTCGGCGAAAAGTACAATGTGATTGCCCTGTTTGGTGACGGAGCATTAACGGGTGGTGAGATATACGAGGCTATGAACGATGCAGGCCATACTAAAACACCGCTTACACTGATACTTAACGATAATGCTATGTCTATTTCAAAAAACGTAGGTGCTGTTTCGAAGCATTTGCGTAAAATACGCATTAACCATGTGTATTTTGACTCAAAACGTAAAGTCGGAACTTTCCTTAATAAACTACCTGTTATAGGTAAACCTATAAAGAATTTCATAGAGATAATTAAAACGTTTTTCCGCAGAATAGCCGATACCACTCTATTTGAGGACTTAGGCTATAAATATATCGGGCCCATAGACGGGCATGATTTGCAGTCTATAATAGACTGTCTTGAATATGCAAAGTTCGAGAATAAGCCTGTGCTTATCCATGTATGCACACAAAAAGGCAAGGGCTATACACCTGCTGAAAAATCACCTTCTCAATTCCATGGTGTAGGAAAATTCTCACCATCAGACGGAAAGCTCCCGCCATTAGGGAAATCCTACAGCACACAATTCGGAACAACGCTTATAGATATTGCAAAATACAATAAAAAAGCAGTTGCAATAACTTGTGCAATGCCTGACGGAACAGGACTTGTCGAATTTTCAAACTTATACAAGGATAGATTTTTTGATGTTGGTATTGCGGAGCAGCATGGTGTCACATTTGCGGCTGGGCTTGCGGCGGCAGGATTAACACCTGTTATACCCATATATTCCACTTTCCTACAGCGTGCGTATGACCAGGCATTGCATGATGTATGCCTGCAAAATCTCCACGTAGTATTCGGAGTTGACCGTGCAGGTATAGTTGGTGCGGACGGTGAAACACATCAGGGTGTATATGATATTTCATATCTTTTGACTATGCCCAATATGTCTGTTTTAAGTCCTTCATCATTTAAGCAATTAGACCTTATGCTCAGATATGCAGTAGATGAACATAATGGACCTATTGCAATACGGTATCCGAGAGGAAATACCGAAACAACTTTTGATACTGATGATTTTGTATTCGGAAAAGGAGTTTTGAGGCAAACAGGCAACGATATATCCATCATAACTTCAGGCAGAATGGTAAAACGGGCAGAGGAAGTTTCTGATATATTAAAAGCACACAATATTTCGTGCGAAATAATAGAGCTGCCGACTGTATCACCGCTTGATAAAGACTCTATTGCAAATACTGCAATCAAAACAAAATTCGTTATAACTATTGAGGATAACATTAAAAGCGGAGGTATGGGCGAACATATTGCAGAGATACTTATGTCTGCCAATATACAGTGCAAATTTAAGATATTTGCATTTCCAAATGAGCCTATTACTCACGGAACAATAACTCAGCTTGATAAAAAATACGGTATTGATGCGGAGTCAATATCTGACTATGTAATAAAGGAACTCAGCTAATGGCAAAAATCAGACTTGACGTGTATCTGACAGAAAAGGGGCTGACACAAAGCCGTGAGCGTGCGAAATCGCTTATTATGGCAGGTCAGGTATATGTAAAAAATCAAAAATGCGATAAAGCAGGAACTATGCTTGACGAGAATGAAACTCAGGTGGAAATTCGCGGTGAGCAATTAAAATATGTCAGCCGAGGCGGATTAAAGCTCGAAAAAGCAATGGAAGTATTCCCCATAACTCTTACTGATAAGGTCACTATGGATATAGGTGCATCTACAGGCGGATTTACTGATTGTATGCTCCAAAATGGTGCAAGAAAGGTATATTCTGTAGATGTCGGCTACGGTCAGTTTGCCTGGAAGCTTCGTCAGGATAGGCGTGTTGTTAATATGGAACGCACTAATATCAGGTACGTTACACAAAAAGACATTGGTGAAATGATTGATTTCGCTTCGATTGACGTTTCATTTATATCACTAAAGCTTGTTTTGCCTCCTGCATATAATCTATTAAAGGATGACGGGGAAATCGTTGCACTTATAAAGCCTCAGTTTGAAGCAGGCAAAGGTCAGGTTGGAAAAAAAGGTGTCGTGCGTGACAAGAAAGTACATTTTCAAGTCATACGCGAAGTTATTGACTTTGCAACAAGCAATGGTTTTGCACTTCTGGGGCTTTCTTATTCGCCAATTAAGGGGCCTGAAGGAAATATAGAATACCTTGCATACCTGAAGAAAAGTTCTGATGCTACGGAGATAACAGACGAAGAAATACTTGAAACTGTAGAAAGATCGCATATGTCATTAGATAAATAAAAAAGGAGGTACACTGTATGATTTTTGATGATATTGTAATAACAGGTTCACGTGCAATGGCACATTCCTATGCAAAAATAAATCTTACTCTTGACGTGCTTTCAAAACGTCCTGACGGATACCACAATGTCGAAATGATTATGCAGACTGTATCACTTTACGATTTAATATTAGTTGATAAAACCGAAAAAAACATTTCTATATCAACTAATTTAAAATATTTACCTGTAAACGAAAAAAATATAGCATACAAAGCCGCACTTGAGTTTTTTAAATACACCTGTATCACAGGTGGATGCAAGATTATGATACATAAAAATATCCCCGTCGCGGCAGGGCTTGCAGGCGGAAGTGGGAATGCGGCGGCAGTGCTATGCTCGCTTGACAAGCTTTATAATACTAATTTATCATCAGACGAATTAATGGATATTGCTTCTAAGCTTGGTGCTGACGTCCCGTATTGCATAATGGGAGGCACGTCACTTGCAACGGGGATAGGTGAGATACTCACTCCCCTGCCCTCCATTCCAAAATGCAACATACTTATGGTTAAACCGCCTATAAGTGTTTCAACAGCTGCAATATATGAAGCTATTGACACAGCAGAAATTGACAAAAGACCGAACACAAACGCAATGATTGATGCCCTTGCTCAAAAAGACTTGAAATCAGTTGCTCAAAATCTTTCAAATGTTATGGGAAATGTAACTGAAACCATGCATCCAATCGTAAAAGGTATACGGCGTAAAATGCTTATGAATGGTGCATTGGGTGCAGTTATGAGTGGATCGGGACCTACAGTATTCGGTATATTCCCCGATTATGAAACCGCAAAAAAATCCCATGACAGTTTCTATTATCAATTTAAAGAAGTATATCTTGTATCTGCAATATAAATATTAAGGAGGTCATTTTTCCTTATGAATGAAGAAAGCAAAGAAACCCTCGATGAATTTTCGTTACCTAAATCTGTCGAGGTGGACGAAATTATTGAGTTTTATAAGGACAAGGAATTTGAAACTGAAGACACCGAAATTGAGATCGTTTCTGAAAAGAGAACTATTTTTGATAATATAAAAAATCGGTTTAAACAAAAAAAGACTGATGATGACATTCACACCGATACATATGGTCTGTCCCAAAAAGGACGTATAATATTATACCGTTTAATTTCACTATGCATATGTATTTTAATAATATGCTTCGCATTTGTTTTGGCTTATTACCTGCCCGGCAACAGTGATGTATTATCTTCACAAATAGAAATATTATCAAATGAAGATGAATATAAGGATCTCAAGTCACGACACGACACAATGCAAAAAGAATTAGAAAACATAAGGGCATCTAATGAAGACAAAAAGAAGCTTGTTGATGAGATAGATAATTATGACAACATAAAAGCAGATTTAAGGGCTCAAATAACTGCAAAATCATATGAATTGAATGAGTTAAATAATCAGATTAAGGAAAAGAAAAATACAATTTCAGCTCTTGATTTACAAATATCTGAAAAAGTGCCGAGGGAAATCATTCTGCCTGCAGGTAAATATACGGTGAGCAAAAACATCGTTGCAGGCAAATATTACGTCACAGGTACGGGTACATTTGCATTATCAACTGCCCAAGGCAAATCAAAAATAAACACTACTCTCAGCTCTTCTCCCTTAGAGGTAACGCTCGAGGTAAATGACATAATAAAATTTAATTCAAAAGTTAAATTTACATTAGCAAATTAAGGAGGACTACAATGTTAAAGAACAAGAACTTTCTTTTAACTGTTATTCTGCCGATTTTTGTAAGTTTAATAATCGGAGTTATAATAATTATTCTGAACAGTCAGTCTATATTGCAAACCAGAGCAAAATCCGAGATTGCCTCCGAGAAAAAAAATATGTCAGATAACATAGCCAAAATGAAAGATGAAAAGCAATCTCTTACTTATAAAGCTGCAGAATATGATACGATTTTAGAAGAAAACAGACTGTTAGTTGATGAGGTTACAGCACTTACTGACGAGCTTGCCGATTACAACACAAGAATTGAGGAAGCAAAAGAGACCGTAGCAGACCTTGACTCTCAAATATCAGAAAAAACCACATACAAAGATAGCTTACAGTCACTCCCTACAGCTCAAACGGGTGCTAAAAAGACGTATACTGATAAGACACTCACTGTTCCCTTAGATATATCGGAAGGCCGCTACACCGCCGAGGGAAGCGGAACGCTTATGATATATACAGGCTCAAAGCTTGAGGATAAGGCACAGAACACTGTATCATATACATTTGATGTCAAATCCGGTCAAACCTTAAAAATCATGGGTACATTAACCTTAACAAAAATTATTAACAATGAATAGAGGTATATAAAATGAATATAAAACACAAAAAACTGCTCTTTATTGCAGGCGTTATTAACGCTATAATCGGTGTATTTTATCTTTCCAACAGTATTATCGAATTCGCAAATATTTTGCAAACAAAAGCTAATACATTGATACAGACTGCAGGTGTTCAGCTATCGTATCTGATATGCATCAGTGCTATCTTGACTTCTCTTGCAGGTATAACTGCTATATTAAACAGAAACTCGTTACGATTAATAAATCTTCGTGTGTTCTTAGGAATATTGTCACTTGCATGGCCATTGTTCTTGTCAATAACGCTACTGTTTACAAGAGTTATCATAAATATTCGATTACTTACAATGACACTTGCCGCATTATTCTATGTTACCTCAGTATTGATTGTGAAAATTACTAATGCGGAATCTACTAAAAATGTAAAGTTTAATCCAAGTGCAATAATATCATCGAGCGGTAAACGTGCAAAATCCGTAAATATAGGCTCTGTTGTTTCTTCGACTGCGGTCAAAGTCCAAAACAAGAACTTCCTACACACATTTGAAAACATTGCATCAAGCATAAAAACACACAAACATTTATTTGTGAACTTACAATCATTCTTCTCCGGCAAACGTAAAAATAACGTCGGATTTTTCAGGGGGTTATATTCAGGCAAAAAGAGAAGAAGTGTAAACTTTTTAGCATCTATGAATAGAAGAGGCCGACGGAGGTTTAGAAGATAAGAAATTGGGCTATTAAAAAAATATCATAAAAATGCGAGGGCGAAAACTCGCATTTTTTTGTATACAAAACAGTTGAAACCATAAAAACAATATTTTACTAAATTTCACAAAATATACAGAAAAGGAATCCCACTTCGAGATTCCTTTTCATTATTTGGGGACTTTTTTAAAATCCTTATTGTATATTATTATCTGTTCTTCATCAATCTTGAGCGGCTCGGCACCATTACAAAAATACAGAACAAAACTTTTACAATATCTAACGGAACAAACGGGAAAACGGCAAGTACAAGTGTTTCGTAGAAGGTAGTACCTGTCATCATTTGTAGCCATATTGTACCGCTCAAATACAAAACAATCTGTGCAATGCAAATTGCTGTACCTGCTTTTAGGAGTGTCAATCCTTTACTCTCCTCGCCTGCTTTTGCAAGTCTTGTGCTACTGTTAAGTGCCATTGATACAATCCATGCCATAATGGGATAAATGAAGAGATAGCCGCCTGTAGGTCCAAAGAGTGCTGCTATTCCGCTTCTGAATCCGCTGAATACAGGTGCTCCCATTGCTCCCGCTGCCAAGTAAGATAGCTGTGATGATAAAGCATATTTGGGTTTTTGCAAAATTCCTGATACGTACACCGCAACTAAACCAAAACAAATAGGTACAGGCGAAAACGGTATAGGCACTGAAATCTGTGCGGCAATCGCTGTAAGAACTGCAAAAGCTACAGATACGATAATTGGGTGAGTTGACAATTTAGATATTATATATCTCAAACTTTTCTTTTCTCTTTTTACTGATAATTCTTTGATGTTCATAATTCTATTCCTCCGACAAATGTCATAAAATTATTCAGTTTTCGTGTTTAACACAAACTGTGAATTTTATTTATTATTGTAATTGTATTTCGCCGGATGTGATATGTTCTACATCACCGTTTGGAGTTTTTACAATCAATGCTGCATTCTCATCAATACCCAATACATCTGCTGTATATTTTTCATTATAGTTATTTACTGTAACTTTTTTTCCTTTAATAAATAACCTGCTCTCATAGTAGCTGAGAATGTCTTGCATTTTTGATTTTACCATATGGTCACTATACACAATCTCAAATTGATTTAGAACCTCTGCAATAAGGCTGTTGCGTATTCCGCATATACCTGTTTCCTGTTTTACAGACGTTGCTATATCTCTGATTTCATTTGGGACATTACCTGTATTTATACCAATTCCAACAACAACCGTGTCCACCTCTCCCGTCTCACCTGATAACACCGCTTCTGTTAAAATGCCACATAGTTTTTTACCGTTTAAAAATATATCATTAACCCATTTTATATCCGCTCTTATGCCACAATTATTTTCAACCGCTTTTGAAATGGCAACTGCAGCACACACAGTCAAAAGGCGAATATTCTGCTGAATATTTTTTGGTTTGAGTAAAATACTCATATATATCCCTTCGCCTTGAGGAGAAACAAATGTCCTGCCGTATCTGCCTCGTCCGTTTTTCTGGCCGTCTGCAAGTAATACGTAACCATCAGGAATGCAGGATGTATCCATTTCTTTTAAATATTGATTGGTAGAATGAACAGACGATAAAATAGAGATATTACGTCCGATAAACCCTGTTGTGAGCATATCTGTTATTGCTTTTTGAGATAGTGTGTCATTGGTAGGCAAAAGCCTATAACCTACATTGGGTTCAGTTATTATTTCATTTCCTTCAGTTTTCAAAGTGTGTATTGCTTTCCAGATTGATGTGCGGCTAACGCCAAGTTTTTCAGCTAACTCACCTCCTGATACGACATTTCCTTTTTTCTGCTCTAAAGCATACAAAACTTCATTCTTCAGCATAATTTCGATTGATAACTCCTTTAAATGTGTTAGTTTAAAAATAATCATCTATGTAATAGCTATAAAAGGTATGGTATACGGATGATTATATTAAAACACATCCTATCGAAACAATTACATACCATATTATAGCACTTTACCATCTTATTGTCAACCATTTTTTATATAATGGTTGACAATAAGATGTATTCACCTAAGAAAAGAACGATAAGGGAAATCCCTTACCGCTCTTTGTAATCTTCGATTATTGCATTCCTTTCATCATCAAAGAAATAATAAGGTGATATAACGTGGTCGCCCACAACGTCATAATGCCTATCACATATTTCAAAATTATATTCTAATTTCTTGCCCTTTAAAAGCGAATATTGTAAATTGTAATATGTGGATAGCTCGGGATATTCATCATGTGTATGCCATTCTCCGTCCGTATCGTAATATCCGTAAGGATTGATTTGCATTACCTCCTGCTGTAAATCATCAAGATATAGTTGAACACGGCTCTTTGGAAGACCTGCAACCTCCATCAAGATATTCGATAAGAAGCATGGGCTCGATCTGACATCAGACTTTTCTTTGATATCGTAGTTTGTCCATATCATAAACGGTGTCGTATACATACCCGTTTTCTCTTCATCTGTCATATAATCAATATTATTACCATACAATTCTTCGTAAAATTCTCTTTCCACATTAGGTAAGTGGTCGCCAAATATAAGCACAACCACATCCTCAGGATAGTTCTTTAACTCAGCAAGCAGATTATTTAAAGCAAGGTCCGAATGTCTTATACTTGTAAGATATTGTTCTGTCAGTGGGTAATTACCCTCCATTCCTTCCAACAAAACATCGGGTTCAAAACCAGGATGATCAAATCCGCCATGATTCTGCATTGTTACATTGAAAATAAATGCCTTCTCACCCTCACCTTTACTATAAAGCTGTCTGAGCAAGGTTTTGTAATTGCAGTCATCACTTATATATTGGCGAAGGTATGTATTTTCTTCATTGAGCACCTCAAAATCTTCTATGCTTATAAAGTCATCAAAACCCATATAGTCATATATAATCTTACGTTGCCAACCTCTTTGGTAATACGGATGTATTGCAAGGGTTTTGTATCCCATACTTTCCAAATGCGAAACAAGAGAATATTGCATTTTGCTGTCTATGTTATGCATATACGGCATTGTTTGTGATGGTAACAATCCCGTTGTCATACCTGTAAGAAATTCATATTCGGAATTACAGGTACCACCGCCAAAAGG
>CADBPJ010000009.1 GCA_902796445.1 uncultured Ruminococcus sp.
ACGATACTGGATTCCACCTGCATACGCTGCATTGGAAAGCTTGATGTTGATACCTTCGAGTCTCTTTGCCTTACCGGATGTTCCACTCATCGCACCATTTAATACCCAATTCTGCCAGCCGATGGATTGGACGTGGGTGCGGTAAGAAGTAGTAACATCCGCGACAACTTCTGGTGTCGGTTCATTAATAGGCTCAAATGTATAACCATTTTTCTTTGCATATGCTTCTGCATAGGAGCCAACAAAGCCACGGATAATCTTGAGGTTATCACACCACCCAAACACATCATCTTCTATTTCTGTAACACTTTTAGGTATCGTAACACTCGTCAAATTTGCACAAAAATTGAATGCTGCATCCCTTACTATTGTTACGCTATCCGGAATTGTAATGCTCTTTAATTTTATGCAATCTTCAAACAAGGCAGAACTTATTTCTGTTACTCTAGCCTCAAGTATAACACTCGTCAAACTACTACATTCCAAAAATGCACCACGTTCCATTATCGTAACACTGCTCGGAATCGTAATGCTTGTCAAATCATTACAATAATAAAATGCTTTATCTCCTATTTACGTCACACTATCCGGAATCCTAATATTCTTCAACCCCTTACGTTCAGCGAATGCATAGCTTCCTATTGCCTTCACACTTTCTGGAATTGTTGAATTTTTACAACCCGGTTTCTATCACCGCGTTGCAGTTTTCACGACTATCATATACAGGATTTCCACTTGCTACTTTTATTTTTGTCAAATTATCGCAATTCCTAAATGTATTACCTGTTACATATGTTACACTATCTGGAATTACAACACTCGTCAGATTTGTACACCATGCAAAGGCATCTGATTTCAATATTCTCACACCATTTGGTATAGTAATTTTTTTCAGACTCGTACACCTTAAAAATGCACCATTGCCAATTTCTGTACACTTACTAGGAATCACCACTTCCTCACTGGAACCAATATATTTTTTAATCTTCGTTCCTTCCCATTCAAAATCGGCTTCACTCGTCTCAGTATCATCTACAACCATTTCTTCTACTGCTAATCCTGTTGTCGGTTCTGCAGCAAATGCAATATTTTCCGAAACATGAGCCAAAAAACTTACGCTCAAACACGCAATTAACGCAAAACCCATGATTTTTTTCATGTTTTCCCTTTTTCCTTTCTTTCAATTTTTATTTGATTTTCAAGTATATAATCTTATCATTCGCTAAATAATTTCTCTCAATAATGGAAAGATCTTTTACAGTTGGATCTGTTATAGACACGCTTTTGCCTGTATTTTCATTATAGATTTTTTGCGGAATTCCAATTACCATAGTGCACTTGGTATCTCCAAATTGTTTAACACTTTCATATTGGTTCGACACTCCACCACAATATAAAATATTCGTATACTTCTTTCCGTTTAATGTGCACGATACTCCGAAATCCTCATGCACACTAAAATGTTCTCCACCAACAAAAACCTCTGATCCTTCGCTAGCAGTAACCTCTAATGTATATGTACACTTTTTATAATCAACTTCTGCGAATTTAATTGTAATCGTTCCTCCATAAAACCATTTTAGCGTCACTGATTCGCCAACCTTTAATGGGTTAAAATAAGAAACTTCGGATTTATCAACATATGGCTGCGTGTATGAAAGGAATGAACTATCTTCTGCAACCTTTACCCCTTTATATGTACCCTCATACATCATTTTATACAAACCACTATTGTAATTCCCCGAACCATATTCAAGAGCACCCTTTTTTAATACAACAATTTGAATTGCTTCCAGTCTCTTTGCAAACCCTGCTGTTCCTGCGCTTTCACCATTCTTTGCCCAGCCAAGCCAGCCATAAGACTGTGCATGTACACGATAATACACATCATAATACTGAGATAATTCACCGGTCAATTTTATCTCAATTGCTTCCAGACGCTTTGCTTCGCCCTGTGTTCCAGACATCTCTCCATTACTTACCCAATCACGCCAGCCATAGCTCTGTACATGGGTACGATATGTTACCCCTCCACTATATTGATTGTCATTTACTGTAATAGAAATACCTTCCAGTCTTTTTGCTTGTCCGACAGTTCCACTAACCGTACCATCTGTTGCCCAATTTTTCTCCCAGCCATACGTTTGTCTATGTACTCTATACGCAATGGATGGCTCTTCAGAAATCGATTTCTTCGGCACTATCTGTACACAGATTTCTTCCAGTCTTTTTGCCTCCCCAGTTGTACCTGCAAGTGCTCCATTATATACCCAGCCCTGATTATCTCCATATGTCTGGATATGAGCACGATAACGAACATCATAATATTTTGCAAGTTCTCCTGTCAGCCGCATTTCGATCGCTTCCAACCGTTTGCCTTCCCCATGTGTACCTGCAGCCTGTCCAGCATTTAACCACGCTGTCCATCCATAAGTCTGGCGATGAACACGATACTGCAATGTGCCTGTATATCCCGTATTGTTCTTGAGATTCACAGTCACGCTTTCCACTCGTTTTGCCATCCCTCGTGTTCCTAACACAAGTGTTTGAATTCCTCCCTGACTAACAACCTTTCCATTCTGATCTGCAAATGTCTGTACATGTGCCTTTCCAGATAAGCTAATACTTTCTGCCGCTTTTGTGTTTCCCATATCTGGAACAAACAATACACTCAGACACAATACAAGCATAGACAACATCGCTACAATTTTTCTTGATACTCTTTTCATATCGCACCTCCCTGATTTTTTATCATAAAATAATTTAATGATTATCCATTATATCATCTATTTTTACGAGAAATCATATTGATGCAAAATCGGTCCATATATTGACATAATTGGTATTTTGAAGCTAAATTGCAAAGCGCACAAACTAAATTTATATAAAAAATAACCCGCGTCAGCCGACGCGGGTTACCCTTATTTATAAGCGATTCA
>CADBPJ010000010.1 GCA_902796445.1 uncultured Ruminococcus sp.
CCGATACGTGTAAGCCGTTCGCTAAAGGATATTGCATATAAGTCATTACGTGCAAAGGAGCAGTTTATATCAAAGAATATGCGTGAGCCTACTATTGAGGAGCTTGCAAAGGAGATAGACGTAAAAAAAGAAGATATAGTATTTGCATTAGATGCCATTGCCGATCCTGTGTCGCTTTTTGAGCCTGTGTATCATGACGGCGGTGAGGCGATTTACGTTATGGACCAGGTAAAGGACACGAAAAACACAGATGTAAATTGGATAGAGTCCATAGCATTAAGTGAGGCGATGCATCATCTTGATGATAGAGAAAAGAACATTTTAAATCTCCGCTTTTTCTGCGGTAAAACGCAAATGGAGGTGGCGGAGGAAATAGGAATAAGTCAGGCGCAAGTGTCACGGCTTGAAAAATCAGCATTAAAATCCATGCGTAAGTATGTGTAACAAAAACCGTAAATACTGCATATTATAGATATAGAACAATGCGGAATCAGGAATTTACGTCATATGATTTATTGGATTTCGTACTTGGCTAATCGAATTATTAAAAAAGGAGATAATATCAATGTGTGGGATTTGCGGCTATATAAATCATAAAAACAACTATGTCAGAAACGAAAAATATAACATTGAAAAAGTGCGTAGAATGAACGATACCCTCACCCCGCGAGGACCTGATAATGAGGGCATATGGGTGGGGGAGCGTGCGGTTTTTGCTCACCGCCGTTTGGCGGTTGTAGACATAGAGGGCGGTGTGCAGCCTATGAAACGTGTGTCGCAAGGTTACGAATTTATTATAGCCTATAACGGAGAGCTGTATAATACCCCTGAATTACGCAGAGAACTTGAAGGCTTTGGGTACGAGTTTACAACAACCTCCGATACCGAGGTGCTGTTATATTCATATATCCATTATGGAACTGATTGCATAAACAAACTCAATGGCATATTTGCGTTTGCAATATATGATTCAATGAGGCGGTGTGTTATTCTTGCACGTGACAGATTTGGTGTAAAACCGCTATTTTATTATAGGCTTGATGATACGCTTGTGTTCGCCTCGGAAATAAAGGCATTGTTTAAATATCCCGAAATATCTGCACAGCTTGACCATGACGGACTCTGTGAGCTTTTAGCTATGAGCCCTGCACGAACAGAGGGCAATGGTGTATTTAAAGGAGTAAAGGAAGTATTGCCGGGGCATTTTATGCGTATTTCAAACGGCAATATAACAGAAAAACCATATTGGGAGCTTAAGAGCTGTGAGCATACGGACAGCTATGATGAAACGATCGAAAAGGTACGTTATCTTTTATGTGATGCAATAAAGCGACAGCTTGTATCTGATGTGCCCCTTGCAACATTTTTATCGGGAGGACTTGATTCAAGTTTCATAACTGCCGTTGCGGCAAAGGAAATACCAAATCTTGCTACATATTCGTTTGACTATGAGGGGAATGATAAATACTTCAAACGGAGCAGTTTTCAGCCTGACCCTGACAGTGAATGGGTGCCGAAAATGAGTAAGGCATTTAATACTGACCATACATATCTGATGTGTCCAAACGATGTGCTTGTACCAATGCTCAATGATGCACTCTTTGCAAAGGATTTACCGGGAATGGCAGATTGCGATTCGTCGCTTGTATATTTTTGCCGTGAGGTGAAAAAACGTCACACTGTTGTATTATCGGGTGAATGTTCTGACGAAATATTCGGGGGTTATCCCTGGTTTCGTGACCCTGATGCATTTTCGCGTGATGCATTTCCTTGGTGTTATGATTTGTCAATGCGTGAGGATATTTTAATTGACAGCGTGAAACGTACACTTGACATTACAGGTTATTCATATAACAGATACCATGAAAGCATCCTGAAAACTCCAAAGCTTCTTGGAGAGAATAGAGAGGAGTCCCGTCGCAGAGAAATCTCGTGGCTTAATATTAAATGGTTTATGACAAACCTTCTTGACCGTAAGGACAGAATGAGTATGGCATCGGGGCTTGAGGTGAGAGTTCCGTTCTGTGACCACAGACTTGTGGAATATGTCTGGAATATTCCTTGGGAGATGAAAAACAGGGGAAATATTTCAAAAAATATTTTGCGTGAGGCGGCGCGCGGTATTTTGCCTGAGGATATTCGTACACGAAGAAAAAGTCCATACCCAAAAACACATAACCCTGTATATGAAGCAGAGGTTAAGGCGAAATTACGTGATATAATTGAAAATCCAAACTCGCCCATACTTGCAATATGTGACCGTAAGAAGTTGTTCGATGTTATAAATGGTGATTTTGATTACGGCAAGCCGTTTTTCGGTCAGCTTATGGCAGGACCGCAGTTTGTCGGATACCTTGTTCAGCTTAATATGTTGTTTGAGGCATATAATGTAAGATTTATTTAACATAGCATAAAATGAAAACCGAGCAGTAGGGACACACTCACTCTGTAAGACTGTTGCGGTGTGTTTGGCGAAAATGCATTTCCCTTGTGGTTTAGAGCATTTGAGGCAAATATACCGCAACAGCTATAATGGAATGATACTCTTGATGCTCGGCTTTTTGCGTATTATCCAAAAATTGTAACATTTTTTTAATATTTAAAGGTTGACAATAATGTAATGTTATGATATTATGTAAATAATGTGGAGAACCACACGATAATGGGAGTATAGGAATTATGTACTATTATATAAAGGGTACGTTGATGTACAAGGGCGATAATTATATCGTTGTCGATGCATCGGGTATTGGCTACAGAATTTTCACATCACTTGAATGTATAGAGAAATCTCCTCATACAGGCAGTGATGTCACAGTGTATACATATCTTAATGTGCGTGAGGACGCTATGGAGCTTTACGGCTTTTACAGCGAGGAGGAACGCGCAATGTTCCTTATGCTTATAAGCGTATCGGGTGTAGGACCCAAGGCAGGACTTGCACTCTTGTCTGTTGCATCGCCTCAAAAGCTTGCAGCAGCAATAGTGATGGGTGATGAAAAGCTTTTAACAAAGGCATCGGGAGTAGGTCCGAAAGCCGCAAAGCGAGTGATACTTGAGCTTAAAGATAAAATAGACACAGATACGTTAGGCATTGACGGTGATGATGGTGTGACACTTTCAGATGATACAGAAATTATTGCTGATTCGCGTGCTGAGGCAATGAGTGCCTTGGTGGTATTAGGCTACAGTGCAAGTGATGCGAAGAATGTATTAATGAAGCTCGATGCGACACTTACTACAGAAGAGCTTATTAAGAAAGCTTTACTACAGCTGATGTAGGGAGGACTATAAATGTTTGATGAAGATGAACGCTTTGTCACATCAGGTATGATTGCAGAGGATACTGACATTGAATACGGTCTGCGTCCTCATAAATTCAGTGAGTATATCGGACAGACAAAGGCGAAGGAAAATCTTGAGGTATACATACAAGCGGCGTTAGAACGTAAGGAGGCACTTGACCATGTGCTGTTATACGGACCGCCCGGTTTAGGTAAAACCACTCTTGCAGGGATAATCGCAAACGAAATGGGCGTTAATATCCGCATAACAAGCGGTCCTGCTATAGAAAAGGCGGGCGACCTTGCGGCAATTTTAACTAACCTGTCAGAACACGATATACTGTTCATTGACGAGATACACAGAATGTCAAGAACAGTTGAGGAAATACTATATCCTGCAATGGAGGATAATGCGCTTGATATTATAATCGGAAAAGGCCCTGCGGCAAAATCTATACGTATTGATTTGCCGAAATTCACACTTATCGGCGCGACTACAAGGCTGGGACTTTTAACAGCACCCTTGCGTGACAGATTTGGTGTAATATCAAGACTTGAGCTGTACTCGGTTGAGGAATTGACAGACATAGTATTGCGTAGTGCAGGACTTTTAGACGTAGTTATTGACAATGACGGTGCGGCGGAAATTGCATCACGTTCACGCGGCACGCCTCGTCTTGCAAACAGATTTTTAAAACGTGTCCGTGACTTTGCCCAGGTTAAGGGAAATGGTGTTATAACAAGCGAAATTGCGGATATGGCGCTAAAACGTCTTGAGGTGGACGAGCTTGGGCTTGATTCCATAGACAGCCGTATGATACGTGCAATGATAGAGAATTTTGGTGGCGGACCTGTAGGTCTTGAAACCATTGCCGCAACCATTGGTGAGGAAGCAAACACAATAGAGGACGTATATGAGCCGTATCTGCTCCAGCTTGGGTTCATTTCAAGAACACCGCGTGGCAGAATTGCAACAAAGCAGGCATACGACCATTTCGATATTGCATATACGGAATAAAAATACTAAGGAAGGGAGCATAAGGTTATGAAAAAGCTGATTAGTCTGTTTATAGCTATGTGCATTTGTTTAGGTGTGATACCCGTATTTGCCGCACCTATACAGATATGCTATGACGGCGGAACACATATATATACAGGCAATGTATACAGGCTTTTAGTAAACGGCAACGAAGTACATTCGGATATGGAACCGATAATATTCAACGGCCATGCTCTTGTTCCTGTAAGAGAAGTATTTGAATCCTGCGGTGCAACGGTTGATTATATAGGCGACTCACAATGCGTTAAGGTAAGGTATAACAGTACACTTATTACAATGCATATAAATAATAACCGTGCATATATAAACGGTCAGGCAGTGCGTATTCCTGACGGGGTAGTGCCGAAGCTTATATATAAGCCGGGAGGTCTTACAAAGACAATGGTGCCTGCGCGATTTATAAGTGAAACTGTAGGAATGAACGTGGAATTTGACGGGGAAAAGGGCGAGATACTTATAGATGAGAAAATATCGGAGCCACAGCCAACGCCTACTCCAAAACCAACTCCTACTCCGACGCCTACAAAAAAACCCGGGGCACAGAATATAACAAGTATAGATACCGAATTTTATTCTGATAATAAGCTTAGTCTGAATATTGAATGTGATGGTGCTGTTTCGGGACTTGTATCAAATTTTGATTTGTCATCACCTGAACGTGTGGTAATCGATCTTAAAGGAGTCAAGTATAAAAACAAAACGGAAACCATTGAAACAGGCTCAAAGGTCATTAAAGCCGTAAGAGTAGGTGTTGATGATGAGAGAACAAGGATAGTTATTGACGTTGAGGATTTGGTAAGCTACACTGTTAAACCCAAGGGTAATACAGTAACTGCTACGATTACTGTTTCGGGTAACATAAAGAGTACGCAAACTCCAACTGCAACACCAAAATCGACAGCAACACCAAAACCGACAGCAAAACCTGATTATGACAAAATCGGAAATTCTGCGGCAGACTCACAATACAATACGGGAATTGTCAAGGCATCAAGTGAAGATGCAAAGAAAATCATTATGCTTGATGCAGGTCATGGCGGAAGTGACCCGGGTGCATTAGGTACACTTAACGGAAAAACCATAAACGAAAAAGATTTGACACTTAGTATTACATACAAGGTTAAGGCAATCCTTGAGAGTAATGGATATAAGACAGCAATGACAAGAAAAGGCGATACATTGCCGTCATTGTCCGAACGCCCCGAAATGGCGAATAAAAAGGATTGTGCGTTGTTTGTAAGTATTCATATAAATTCTGCTACAGCCACAGAAGCAAAGGGTACGGAGGTATACTATTCTGAGGAGAACAATGGCGATGAATACGGTGTAACAAGCCAGCTTTTTGCGACAAAGGTTCTTAACGGAATGTTAAAGTATATGAAATCAACTGACCGAGGTGTACGAATGGCGAATTGGGCGGTAATAAGACGTTCAAATATGCCCGCAGTATTGGTAGAGGTCGGATTTATCTCAAACGAGAGTGAACTGAAGAATATGTGTTCTGATGATTATCAGAACAAGACTGCAATGGGAATTGCAGAGGGTATAATAAATACGATACATTATGTAGAGGTTCCATAATGAAATGGGGGTTGTTGCAATGCAACAGCCCCATATTAGTGTGAAAGAGGAAAAATATGTATAAGGTAAGGGAAGCCATAATAGTGGAAGGAATATACGATAAAACAAAGCTTGCGGGGTTTATAGACGGAGTAATTCTTACAACACACGGGTTTGCCGTATATTCTAATGACGATTTTATCAAAACAATAGAAGAGCTTGCGAAACGAACAGGTATAGTTATACTTACCGACTCGGATTCTGCAGGTATGCGCATACGCAATTTCGTTAAGCAAAAAATATTGGACGGCATCGTCAAGCACGCATACATTCCCGATATTGAGGGAAAGGAACGCAGAAAAAGCCGTGCTTCAAAGGAGGGCTTTTTAGGTGTTGAGGGAATGAGTGAGGAGATTATAATAAATGCACTCAAAAAAGCCGGCTGTGAGATTAACAACGAGGTTACGGAGGGAAAGCAATCCCAAATAACAAAAGCTGATTTGTATATCTTAGGTCTTTCAGGAGGTAAGGACAGTGCGGTGTTACGTGAAAAGCTTTCAAGAGAAATAAATATTCCTGCACGAATTTCTGCAAATATGCTCCTTGACGTTTTAAACAGGCTCTACACATATGATGAATTAGTTGAAATTGTACAAAGAATACAGAAATAATTTAAAGAAAATTTATCATATAACTATTGACAAATACACTAAAATAGTGTAAAATAACTGCTGTAAATCAAATTTACTTTACAGGTGATGATAATGGCAAAGGATTTAAGCTTGGTAATTCTGCTTGATTTTTACGGAGGGTTGCTTACCGATAAACAGGCACTTGCCCTTGATTGCTATTATAATCAAGACTTATCATTAAGCGAAATAGCTGATGATATGGGCATAAGCCGACAGGGAGTTATGGCATTTTTAAGGCAGGGCGAAAAACATCTGAAAAGCTTTGAGGAAAAGCTTGGTCTTGCAGAGAGGTTTCATAAAATGAATAACGGCTTATCTGATATGAAGGCTGTTATAGACAGTCTTAACGATACCGATAAAAAAACAGAGCTGCTAAAGCTAATCAGTTCAATATCAAATAATATATAACGGGAAGGAGTGCAACGTAATGGCTTTTGAGAGTTTAGGCGATAAATTGCAAGGCGTATTTAAAAAATTGCGTGGCAAGGGAAAGCTTACAGAGAAAGACATAAAAGAAGCTATGCGTGAAATAAAGCTTGCACTTCTTGAAGCAGACGTAAACTTTAAAATAGTTAAAGAGTTTATAAACAAGGTATCCGAAAAAGCACTTGGTGCTGATGTATTGGAGTCGCTTACTCCGTCGCAACAGCTTGTAAAAATAGTAAATGACGAGCTAACAGAAATGATAGGCGGAACAGAGGCTCAAACGTTGCAGTTTTCATCAAAGTCACCTACAGTGATTATGATGTGCGGATTACAGGGTGCAGGTAAAACAACCGCAACCGCAAAGCTTGCATTGCATCTTTCAAAGCAAAGCAGACGTCCGCTTATGGTAGCCTGTGACGTATATAGACCTGCCGCTGTAAAACAGCTTGAGGTTCTGGGAAAGCAGATAAATCAGCCTGTTTTCTCAATGGGTACAGATACTGATCCTGTGACCATCGCAAAGGAGGCTGTGAAATACGCAGTACAGCATGGAAACAACCCTGTTATTCTTGATACTGCGGGACGTTTGCACATAGATGAGGAGCTTATGGAAGAGCTTCGCAACATAAAAGCCGAAACAAATCCAACAGAAATAATGCTTGTTGTTGATGCAATGACAGGTCAGGATGCGGTAAATGTTGCAAAGACGTTTAACGAACAGCTTGAAATAACAGGCGTTATCCTATCAAAGCTTGACGGTGATACACGAGGCGGTGCGGCACTGTCGGTAAAGCAAGTAACAGGCAAGCCGATAAAGTTTGCATCGGTAGGCGAGAAGCTTAACGATTTAGACGTATTCCACCCTGACCGTATGGCATCTCGTATACTTGGAATGGGCGACATACTCTCACTTGTCGATAAGGCACAGGCGGAGTTTGACGAAAAGGAAGCCATTGCCTTAGAGGCGAAAATCAGAAAGTCACAGTTTGATTTGGACGATTTCCTCTCACAGCTAAAACAGATAAAAAAGCTTGGTTCATTTTCGCAGATACTCGGAATGTTACCCGGTGTTGACAGGAAAATGCTTGATGCTGTAGACACGGAAGAGAATGCAAAGCGAATGGTTCATATAGAAGCCATAATTCAGTCAATGACACAAGAGGAACGCCGTAACCCGAAAATCATAGGCGCAAACCGTAAAATACGAATTGCACAGGGTAGCGGTACACGTGTTCAGGATGTAAATCAGCTGTTAAGGCAATTTGCAGATATGCAGAAGATGATGAAACAGCTGACAGGCGGAAAACAACAGAAGATGATAAACCGCTTGCGTAAAATGAGATAATTTATATATTGGTAAATATATTTATTATATAAATAGTGAAACTAACAGGAGGTGAAAATGCAATGGCAGTTAAAATCAGATTAAGAAGAATGGGAGCTAAGAAGGCACCGTATTACAGAGTTATAGTTGCTGATTCAAGATCACCGAGAAACGGTAGATTTATTGACGAAATCGGAACATACGACCCGATGACAAATCCTTCAACTATTAACATTGATGCAGAGGCCGCTAAGAAGTGGATTGCAAACGGAGCACAGCCTACAGATACTGTAAAGGCGCTTCTTAAGAAATCCAATATTATCGACTAATGGAGGGTGTTTTGATGAAGGAAGTATTAGAAATCATCGCTAAGGCCCTTGTTGATAACCCTGATATGGTAAACATTACAGAGGTTAATAACGAAGATAATTCTGTTACACTTGAGCTCAGAGTTGCAGAAAACGATATGGGCAAGGTAATAGGAAAACAAGGACGTATTGCAAAAGCATTGCGTACTGTAGTAAAGGCTGCGGCAAGCCGAGAAAACAAGAAAGTATCGGTCGATATAGTTTAATAATGCTTTATTGACAAAGGGCTGTCCGCAAAATGGACAGCCTTTTGTGTAAAGAAAGGAAACCTATATGGAAAATTTACTTGAAATAGGAAAGATAGTGAACACACACGGTCTGCGTGGTGAGGTCAAGGTAGTGCCCTGGACAGACTCGCCTGATGATTTTTGTGATGTGTCTTTTGTATATATAAAAAATAAAAATGAATATAAAAAACTTACTATTGACGGAGTTAAGTTCCAGAAAAATAACGTCATAGTCAAGTTTAAGGAATATAATGATATAAACGAAATTTTACCCTTTAAAAATGCGGTACTCTATGCTGACCGTGACGATTTGGGTGAGTTGCCTGAGGGTGTATACTATATTGTGGACCTTATCGGTCTTAAGGTATACACAGAGGACGATGAATATATCGGCGAGATTACAGATGTATTTAATGCAGGTGCATCAGACATATATGATGTAAAGCGTGATGGCAAGAAAAATCTGCTTTTGCCTGTTATTGACGAGGTTGTAAAGTCTGTCGATATAGAAAACGGCAGAGTAACTGTAAATGTAATGGAAGGTCTTGATGATGAGGTTTGATGTTTTAACGCTTTTTCCTGATATGTTCAAATCCGTTCTTGGTAATTCCATAATAGGCAGAGCGGAAAAAGCAGGACTTATAGAGCTTAACTATATAGATATACGTGATTTTACACTTGATAAGCACAGAAAAGTTGACGATACTCCGTACAGCGGTGGAGGCGGTATGCTTATGAGTGCCGAGCCTGTATATCGTGCATATATGTCAATCGCAGACGGACTTGACTATAAGCCGTATACAGTTTTTATGTCACCTGCGGGCCGTGTGTTTGATCAAGACGTTGCAATAGAGCTGTCAAAGCATAAGCATATTATATTGCTTTGCGGTCATTATGAGGGTATAGACCAACGTGTACTTGACGAAATAGCAGATGCTGAAATTTCACTTGGTGATTTTGTAATGACAGGCGGTGAAATCCCCGCAATGGCAATAATTGATACTGTAGCAAGACTTATTCCGGGCGTATTATCAAATGATGGCTCATTTCAGAATGAGTCGCATTTTCAAGGTTTATTGGAGCATCCGCAATACACAAAACCGCGTGTGTGGCGCGATATGGCAGTACCTGATGTACTGCTGTCGGGGGACCACAAGCTGATATATAAATGGAAGCATGAGCAATCTCTGTTACGTACACTTAAAAATCGCCCCGATATGTTAGAAAAGGCATGGCTGACAGACGAGGATACTGCATTTTTAAAACAGGCGGGAAAGGACACATCAAATGAAGATTAATGTGACAAAGAAAGTAAAGGTAATAGTCTTTTCAGTAATTGCTGTTATTGCACTTTCGTTAGGTTTATACCTGGAATGTTGCGATAAGAAGGAATTTGTTATATCTTCTGTGCCAAATCAGATTGATAAAAGTGACATTGAGAATAAATCGCACTATGATGATGAGGGCAGACTCGATATAAATCTTGCCACTATCGAAGAGCTTATGGAGCTCAAAGGCATAGGCGAGGTTCTTGCACCGCGTATTGTCAATTACAGAGAAGAGCGCGGACAGTTTATGGCAGTCGAGGAATTGACACTCGTTCCAGGTATAGGTTATAAGACACTCAATAACAACAGAGAATATATATGTGTTCGCTGAGAGGATAAATATGGATTTAAACGAAATTATTAATTCTGCAATAGCTGAGGGTGTTATAAAACTCACCATGAGTAAACCCAATTCCAATGCAGAGTACAGAAAAATAACAGTTTCTAAAACTGATAAGGGATATTTTGCGGAGCAGTTTACCGATAAGCAGGTATTTCATAAAATAATTGAAGATTTGTTGGAGTATCTGAAAAGCCTGTCAGATAAATATTTGCAGATTAACATATGGACAAGTGGTTTTGAACATATAGTCTTGATTTCAAAAAAAGGAAATGTATCGTATAAACGCAAGGCTACGAAAACTGCCCCTAAATCAAAAACGCATAACCGTAAAAAGAACTATCTCATTGAGGAGGGTACGGTTGTACCGCCGTTGGTGGATATGGGAATATTCACAAAGGAGGGCAAAATCGTACAGTCGATGTACGATAAATTCCGCCAGATAAACAGGTTTTTGGAACTTATTGATGATGAGATAAAAAATAAATCATATAAAGAAATCAACATAATAGATTTTGGGTGCGGTAAATCGTATCTTACATTTATTGTGTATTACTACCTGACCGAAATTATGAATATTAAGGCGAACATAACAGGGCTTGATTTAAAAGCAGACGTAATAGAAAACTGTAACAAATCAGCACAAAAATACGGCTATAGCGGTCTTACATTCAAAATCGGTGACATAAACGGATATAAATGTGATAAAAAACCTGATATGGTTATCACCCTCCACGCTTGCGACACTGCAACGGATTATGCACTGTATAACGCAATGGAATGGGGAGCAGATATGATATTCTCTGTCCCATGCTGTCAGCATGAGCTAAATTCACAAATTAAGAGCGACAAACTTTCAATCCTTACACGTTACGGAATAATCAAGGAACGGACAGCCGCACTTATGACCGATGCAATCCGTGCCAATATTCTGTGGTACAAGGGCTATAACACACAGCTATTGGAATTTGTGGATATGTCCCATACACCAAAGAATATTCTTATCCGTGCAGTGAAATCGCAGATACCGCAAAAAACTAAGGATAGATACTTAGCAGAGGCGGAAAATCTTATAAATGAGTTTGGATTTAATCCTACATTGTATAGACTTATACAAAAATAAGGATGTAAAAAACAGCGCCGACCTTTTATCAATGCCGTCAAGTGGTCGATGCTGTTTTTTTATATCCCAATTTTGATGTTAATTCGTACTCTCCAGCATATCCTTAAACAATCCATCCTCGTGCGACAGTGCATCAAAACTGCCTTGCTGTACAATTTCTCCCTTGTCAAAAACGAGTATCTCATCAACGTTTTGAATAGTAGTAAGTCTGTGTGCAATAATAAGCACAGTGTGTGATGCCATAAGCTCGTTAATAGCATTCTTAATATGATGCTCCGAAACGTTATCAAGAGCAGATGTAGCTTCGTCAAATACAAGTATTTCGGGTTTGCAAAGTACGGCACGTGCAATGGCGATACGTTGTTTCTGACCGCCTGACAGACCAAATCCGCCGTCACCTACAATCGTGTTCCAACCCATTTTAAGTTCGTTGACAAACTCATGGACACGTGCAATTTCCATAGCACGCATAACCTCCTGCATAGGTGCATCAGGTGCGGCAATGCGGATATTATTAATTATGCTCATCTGGAATATAAACGGGTCCTGGGGAACAATACCGATATTTTTTCGTAAATCATGCAGGCTAAATCGCTTTATATTACAGTTATACATAAGAATTTCGCCGTCATCAATCTCATAAAGTCGCATTAAAAGCTTTGTTATTGTACTTTTACCGCTTCCCGATGAGCCGACTATACCATAACTCTTATTGCGTTCGAATTTGCAATTAAGTCCTTTGAAGATTTTTCTATCGTCATATCCGAATACTACGTCTTTAAATTCAATATATGGTGCATTTGAATATATTGCCGATGCACGTTTTTGTTTGGGGTTATAGTAAACTTCGTTCTCAGGTGTCTGCGATTTTTCTGTCATTATGCTGTTTATGCGATCAAGACTTGCTTCTGCGTTTGAACGCATAAGATTTATTGTAAAGATAGAATTGAGTCCGCTCATAATAATTGACATAGAACTAACGAATGCGGTAAGCTCACCTATGGAAAGTCCTCTGTAAATACAAGAGAACGCACCTACGAGGTATACAAGCGCAATACCTGCATGTTGAACAAATTCGGGCTTGGTGTTTTCGAGCCATTGTGTGAATGAAAGAGTTATACCCTTTGATTTTAAGTCATTCAATTTTTCTTTAAATTCTGTATTTATTTCGTCCTCTATAGCATACATTTTAACGGCACTGCTACCATGTAAAATATCATCGGTAAACTTGCTTGCTTCAGACTCGCATTTTATAAGGTCGCCCGATAAACGCCGTATTTTTTTTCGTGAATGGTAATTCAAAAGCATTGCAACTGTAAGAGCTACAATCATAACCGCAGTAAGCAACCAATCGTATGTAAGCATGGCACTGACAGAAATAACCATAGAGATTATTTGTGTCGGCACTTGCATTGAAAACTGATTAAGAAAGTTCTTTAGGTTTGCCATTGGTGTTCCGAACAGATAATTAAAAAGTTCACCCGATGAGTTCTTATCATGGAAACGCATACACAGTGTCTGAACATGTTCGAAGAACTTCGATCGTATGTTAAACAGGAAACCTTCTATACCGATAAGCATATTCTTGTATCCCACACCCCATAATACCATTTGCATAATATGTGCGGAAATATATAAGATACAATAGAACACTGCCGTTTTAAGTCTGTCAATTTCAGACAGTGCAGTATTTGTGATACCGTCATCTATTATGTACTTTATAAGTATGGGTTTAATTGCAAGGCACATACCCACAATAAGTGAGAAACTCATTGCAATAATGAAATTCTTACGATGATTCGATGCATATTCAAAAATGCTTTTCCAAAAGTGTTGCTTAGGTTTTTCCTTTTTCATAATGAACACCTCATTTGTATGGGAAATATTTCCCTGAAATTTAGTTGTAGTATAGCACTATGAACATCGTTTGTCAATACGTTTTGAAAAATAAAAAATTATTTTTTTAGACGCATTTTTTGCAGTTTGTCTTTACGTGTTTTGTGAAAGGAGTTAATGGTCATAATTATGAAAAATGTCAGTATACATAATGCAATAAACATAAATGCAAAATACATAGAAAATGACATTGATAACGGCTTTTTGACAGGTGAAAATACAGGCTGTACCTTTGCGAAGAATAATACTATTGCTGTGATAGCTGAAGCAATAATCCCATGCAATGCTTTCCCTAAAATATACGGTTTTAGGCTTAGTCCGCTATCAGCAGTTACCGACATAACCTGTAGATGTACACTTAACCCCGAAAACCCTACAATAAACGATGTAAGAATAAGCTTTAGTGTTATATCCTCACGAAGTAACGAGATATTAAGTACGCCTGTTGAAAATTCGCATAGTCCTGTTGCGATTGCGTTAAGTATAGGTGAGATGGGAAACAGCTCTAATAGTGTCTGTGCTATTGCAGAAAAGAATATAACAGAAAAGCATACAGTAAGAATGTTTTTAGACGAAGCTTCAAGTGCGAGTGTAATAGCTTTGGAGATAGGTACATCATTTGTATTTATAAGGGTAGGCGGTGAGTTATGCTTTCCCTTGCCGTAGCCTCTGAAAATAACACCTACAATTATTGACGAGGTTATATGTATTGCATAGAGAACAATCCCGTAAAGGGGTTTTAAGTAAATAGCCGTACCGATTGCCCCGATTATAAAAAGAGGTCCTGAATTATTACAGAATGAAAGCAGACGTTCTGCTTCAATCTTAGAAAGATTACCGCTTTTGTATAAGTCCTTTGCGCACACTGCCCCCAAGGGAAACCCGCTTAAAATCCCTAAAATGAACGCAACAGCACCTGCAGGGGCAACATTAAACAGAGGACGCATTATTCTTTCGCTGTATTTTGAAATGACCTCTGCAAAGCCTGAATATATGAGCAGAGCTGAACACACAAAAAAGGGAAACAATGAGGGTATTATTATTTCATAACACATATCAAGCGTTTTTTGCGTATAAAATATAATCCTTTCCGAGCGGGAAATAATCAATCCTATGATGGACAATACGGATATGTAAAATAACTTCTTCTTCAAATCTATGACCATTAACTCCTTTCACAAAACCAAGTTGGGAAAAGAGAAGCAAGCAGGTCGCATTTTTCGGCGGGCGAGACTATACGTGTGTATGCGAGTACGACGAAAAGTGCGAGATGCGCCGCTTACCTTTTTCCAAACTTATCACCTATATATTTATATTCATTAATCTTTTAAAATACGCATATAAATTAGTGTTTGGGGTGATATGGCGTGAAAAAAATACGTAATATGATAGCAGAGAAATTATCCTTGCCAAAAGATGTTATTCTTGACCTACCTCGTATTTCCGTATGCGGTGATAGGGAAATATATATAGAAAACCACAAGGGGATAATGGAATATAACGATAGCTCAATACGGATAAAAACCGATAAAGAAGTTGTGCATATTAATGGCTCCGAGCTTAGAATTATTGTGCTTAAAAGCGACAGAATGGTTATAAATGGCGTATTTGAAAGTGTTGATTACGAAAAAATCGGGAGAAAATAAAAAAATGTTAAAAAATACCTTTAAATTTCCGTTGGGATATGTTATAATAGAAGTAGTAGGCAAAAATAAAGAACGGTTTTTGAATATGTGCCTTACGCATCAATTCAGGATTTGGGAGGTACAGCCGCAGGCTGACGGATTTGTTATGAAAATGGCAAGCGGTGACTTTTTGCAAATCCGTCCTATTGTGCGTAAAAGCGGTGTTTCTGTAAAAATTATATCAAAGCATGGGACAGGTCGGTTTATAAAAAAACACAGACAGAGAGTTGCATTCCCTATAGCCGGGCTGTTTGTATGTGTTTATTTTATACTTGTGCCACGATATATATGGTGTGTAGAAATAGACGGGGCAAGAAATGCAGATACTGATAAGATTATTGAGATCTTAAAGGATAAAGGTGTGTACATAGGTGCATCAAAAAAGGATATAGCAGACCTTACGGAAATAAAGAATGCGGTGGTTTTCGGCGAGGAACGTGTTAATTGGGCGTGGCTCTATATAGAAGGGGCAAAAGCAAGACTACAGATACAGGAGGGGGATATGCCTCCTGCTGTAAAGGATAAGACAACACCAACATCTATTATAGCATCAACAGACGGATTTGTGCGTATCGCAGAAGTAAAACGAGGCGAACGCAGAGTTGTAACGGGTGATGCTGTAAATAAAGGTGATATTTTGGTATCTGGTAAGGTTTCGGTTTTTCGTGAGGGTGATCCCGAAAAATATTCGTATGTAAATTCTGATGCACGTATTATTGCCGATACAATCCGAACCGAGGAAGGAATATTTACCGATAAGGAAATATTAAGGATAAAAACAGGTAATAATAAAAAGAGAATTTCCATAGAACTTTTCGGTAAGGAATATAACCCTTTTGGCACAGGCGAGGATATATTTGAAAGCTATGATATTGTAACAAAGAATTATGATGCTGCGCTTCCCATATTCGGTTATCTCGGTTTTGGGATAAAATTAAACACAATAGAAGAGATAAACGAGTATGAAAATACACTTACAAAGAACGAAGTCCTCTCACGTGCTAAAGAGGTGCTTGAAGAACGGATAATGAAGAATGTGGGAAAGGAAGCCGAGAAAACAGATGAACAGCTTACATACAGTGAAAGCGGTGGAGTATATACCGTAAGGCTGGTAATGAATTTCAGAGAAGATATAGGTATTAAAATACCCCAGGAGGAGTGAATGTATTGACAAAACGAATGATAGAGATACCCGAAAATATAGAGGTGTCGGAGCTTTTCGGACAGTTTGATTCAAATATGAAGCTGATCGAAAAGGCATTTAATGTAAGTATATCTCTGCGTGAGGACGGTGTGCGGATAACGGGTGAGGACATAAGCATAGACCGCGCAGGAAATGTAGTGCATATGCTTATTACTATGCTTGCGGATAACGAAAAAATTGACGAGCAGAAGATAATATACGCAATTTCAGTTGAACAGGAGGGCGGCGGAATTGATGTTTCAAAGCTTGGCTCAGACTGTGTTGCGATAAATGTTAAGGGTCAGCCGATTAAGACAAAGACCTTCGGACAGAAAAAATACGTTGAGGCAATAGATAAGAACACAATAGTGTTCGGAATAGGCCCCGCAGGTACGGGTAAGACATATTTAGCTGTTGCAAAGGCGGTTACGGCTTTAAAACGTCGTGAGGTAAGCCGTATTATTTTAACACGTCCCGCAGTTGAGGCAGGTGAAAAGCTTGGTTTCTTGCCCGGTGATTTGCAAAACAAGGTAGACCCGTATTTAAGACCGCTCTATGACGGAATGTATGAAATGCTTGGCGGTGAAGGCTTTTTGCGGTATCAGGAACGAGGTGTTATTGAGGTTGCACCGTTAGCATATATGCGCGGACGTACACTTGATAATTCGTTTATCATACTTGATGAGGCCCAGAACACGACACCTGAGCAGATGAAAATGTTTCTTACACGTGTGGGTTACGGCTCTCACGTTATTGTAACGGGCGATATTACCCAGATTGACTTGCCGGGTGATAAGAAATCGGGACTGAAGGAAGCAATGAAAATTCTTGGCGGAATAGAGGGGATCGCGTTTTGTAAGTTTACGGAAAAGGACGTTGTAAGACATCCGTTAGTACAGGAAATTATAAAGGCTTACGCAAGGTATGACGAGCAAAAGGCGAGAAGGAACAAGTGAGAAATGGTAGAATTTATATTAGAAAACGAAACAGATGAAGAAATCTCAAATGAACAGATAGACGAGCTTAATCGTGTCTGCTGTGAGATTATGAAGAATGAAGAATGTAATTTTGATGCAGAGATAAGCTTTACCTTTACCGATAACGAGGGTATACGAGAGATTAATCGTGAGTATCGTGATATTGACAGGGCGACAGACGTGCTTTCGTTTCCGATGCTTGAGTTTAATGACGATATAGAGGATGCAGAGTATGAAACGGAAAACGGATTGGTAATGTTAGGCGATATAGTAATATCAATAGAGAGGGCAAGAGAACAGGCAGAGGAGTTCGGACATTCATTACGCCGTGAGCTTGCGTTTTTGACAGCACATTCTATGCTTCACCTTTTAGGCTATGACCACGTTGATGATGCCGTAGGTGAAAAAATGATGATAGAAAAACAAGACAGAGCATTAAACAATTTAGGAATAAAGAGGGAAATAGATGAATAAAAAATTCAAATCAGGCTTTTGTGCCATAATAGGAATGCCAAATGTTGGAAAATCCACGTTATTAAATACAATAGCAGGGCAGAAGATAGCTATAATATCAGATAAACCGCAGACTACACGTAATAAAATACTTGCAGTGTATTCTACAGAAAATGAGCAGATTATGTTCACCGATACTCCGGGGATACATAATCCGCATAACAAGCTTGGCGAATACATGGTGAGAATGGCAAACGAGAGTATGCGTGATACGGACGTTGTGCTGTTCGTAGTTGATGCATCAAAGGGAATACGGGATAAGGAACGTGAGATTGCAGAGAATATAGATAAGCTTGGTATACCATGCATTTTGCTTATAAACAAGGTTGACCTTGTCAAAAAAGAAAACCTGTTGCCTATGATTGCTGATTTTTCGAGTATGAACGATTTTGAAGCAATAATTCCAATAAGTGCAAAGGAAAATGACGGTGTAGAAAACCTTATAGAAACGATAACCGAGTACCTTGAAGAAGGACCGATGTTCTATGATGAGGACACAGTTACCGACCAGCCTGAAAAGGCTATTGCGGCAGAGATTATACGTGAGAAGATGTTATGGCTTTTAGATAAGGAGGTACCGCACGGCATTGCTATTGAAATTACGAAAATGCGAGAAAAAGGTAAGATTACGGAGATAAACGCAACTATCTGCTGTGAGCGTAAAAGCCATAAGGGTATAATAATAGGTAAAAACGGCGATATGCTGAAAAAAATCGGTACAATGGCAAGAGCGGATATAGAAAAAATGCTCGATAAAAAGGTATATCTTGAGCTTTGGGTTAAGGTAAAAACAGATTGGCGTAACAGCGATTTCCTTATAAAGAATTTCGGCTTTAAGGACGATGATTTAGCTTGATGGAGGATTTAGTATACAGAGGAATAATAATCAAGCAGGCAAATTACGGCGATGCACATCGTATGCTGTGGATATTTACTGAAACTGACGGAATTATTAAGGCTGTACGGTATGGTATACGTGGCAAAAAAACCTCGAATGCGGCAGCATTTCAGCTTTTCTCATACGGAGATTTCAAGCTCCGTCCGTCACGTGGTGAGATAATGACGGCAGTGTCGGCAGATGTTCTTGACGGATTTTATCCCGTAAGTGAGGATATAAAGAAGCTGTCATTAGCCTCATATCTTGCGGATATAACGTACACATTGCTTGGCGAGGCAAACCCTGACAAGCGAATACTTGCACTGTTTTTAAATGCAGTATATGCATCATCATACAAAGAGGTTGACTTGTTAAAGCTAAAGGCTGTGTATGAATTAAAGCTTATGTCTATAGGCGGATATATGCCAAAGCTTGATGTATGCTCCGTATGCGGTGGTGTTGGTGAATATTTCAGCCCTGAGCGAGGAACATTAGTGTGCCGTCATCATCAGGTGGCGGGCGATACAAAAACAGATGATGCATTGGTGTCGCTTATGCGTTATATATCAGGCTGTGAGGACAGAAAAATGCTATCTTTTACAGTAAATGACAAAGCACTTATCGAGCGACTTAACAAGATTACGGAGAAATATGTAGCTCTCCATTGTGATGCGGAGTTTAAAAGCCTTGCATATTTCTATAATATAATCGAAATTTAGTACTTATTTGGTAGATTTTTATAAAAACAATCATATATAGTAGTTTAATGTCAACTAATTCACAAAATTTAAAAAAAATTTAAAAAAAGACTTGAAATTTAAGCTGAAATGTAGTATAATATCAGAGTATTATGTATTAAATTTTGTGGAGGTGTAAACATTGCCGAACATTAAATCAGCAAAAAAGCGTGTTAAGGTAATCGAGAAAAAGACTGCTATAAACACAGCCCGTAAGACTGCTCTTAAGACTGCTATAAAGAAGTTTGATGCAGCAGTTGAGGCAGCAGACAAGGCTACAGCACAGGCTATGTTCAATGATGCTGTTAAGAAGCTTGACCAGGGCGTAGCTCATGGTATCTTGCACAAGAACAAGGCTGCAAGAAAGAAGTCACAGCTTGCTGTTAAGCTTGCAAAGCTTGCGTAAAAGAAAAAGAGGAGCTACATAATGTGGCTCCATTTTTTTTGGAGGACTGTTATGAAAGGCTTATATATCCATATACCATTCTGCGTAAAAAAATGCGAATACTGTGACTTTTTGTCGTTCTCAGGCTGTGAGAATTATTTTGATGAATATATCTCGGCACTGTTAAGAGAAATGGAAAAGCATCAAGGTACAGAGTTTGATACTGTATTTATAGGCGGAGGTACGCCGTCAGTGTTGTCATATAAACAGATAGAAAGAGTATGTGACGGCATTAAGCATAGCTTTAAACTGTCACCAAACCTTGAATGGACAATGGAAATAAATCCGGGGACGATTACAGAGGAAAAGATACAAGCAATGAAAGACGGAGGCGTAAATCGTGTAAGCGTAGGTGTGCAGTCTTTTAACGATAATGAGCTTGAGGCAGTAGGACGTATTCACAGAAGTAAGTCCGCATATGATACTGTAACAGTACTTCATAATGCAGGCTTTTCAAATATAAGTATAGACCTTATGGAATCGTTGCCGTACCAGACAGACGATAGCTTTAAACACTCCCTTGAGGTTGCAATGTCTTTGCCCATATCGCATATAAGTGTGTATAGTCTTATAATAGAAGATGGTACACCAATAAAGGAAAAGTATGATAACGGCATTTATGCACTGCCTGATGAGGACAGTGATCGTGATTTATATAAGTATACAGGTGAATATTTAAAGCAAAACGGATTTTCAAGATATGAAATATCAAACTACGCAAAAGCGGGCTTTGAGTCAAAGCATAACCTTAAATATTGGAATTGTGATGAGTATATAGGTATCGGTTTAGGTGCTCATTCGTATATTGATGGTGTTCGTTCATATAACACATCAGTATTGGGCGAATATATAAGCGGTGTAACGACAGTTGATGAGAACATTCTCACAAAGAATGATAAGATGGGCGAATTTATGATGCTTGGCTTGCGTAAAACAGAGGGCGTTGATAAAAATGAATTTTACAGACGATTTGATGTATATCCTGATGGGATATGGAAAAGTCAACTTGATAAATTTATAGCTTTAAAGCTTATGAAAGAAGAAAATGGGGCATACTCACTTACCCAACGAGGTATTGATATATCCAATTTAATTATGTGTGAGTTCCTGTAAAACGGAACTCTTCGCATAATTTATGCAAAATTCAGAAAAAAATTTTTAAAAAAGTCTTGACAATACCCCATATATGTGGTAGAATTAGATGGATAGAAAAAGGTTCTTTTTTTTTGCTGTGAAATTTTGCGAAGAAAAGAGCGGATATAATCAAACGGAGGTAGAAAAGATGAGAGTTAAAATCACATTGGCTTGCCAGGAATGTAAGCAGAGAAACTATAACACAATGAAGAATAAGAAGAATGATCCTGACAGACTTGAAATGAACAAGTATTGTCGTTTCTGCAAAAAACATACTACACATAAGGAAACAAAGTAATAGGATTTAAAAGGAGTAAGCAGTATGGCTAAATTGACAAAGTATTTAAAAGAAACTAAGTCAGAGCTTAAAAAGGTTACATGGCCTAGTAAGGACCAGATTAAGAACAATACAGGAATAATCATTGTATTTATAATCATGGTTGCAATCTTCCTTTCAATATGTGATTTCGGCTTCGGCTGGTTAAGACAAGCATTTCTTAATATATTCTGATTAGAAAGAATTATTAAATCTTAATTAGTCGAAAGGAGCGATTTACATGGCTGAAGAAGCAAGGTGGTATGTTGCTCATACTTATTCGGGATATGAGAATAAGGTTAAAGAGAGCATAGAAAAAACAGTTGAAAACCGCGGCCTTGAGAATATGATTATGGATATTCGTGTCCCTGTTGAGGACGTTGTTGAAAAGCGCGGTGACAAGGAAAAAATAGTACAGAGAAAAATATTCCCGGGCTACGTTGTAATCAAAATGATTATGAACGAAGAAAGCTGGTACGTTGTACGAAATACACGTGGCGTAACAGGCTTTGTGGGACCAGGCTCAAAACCCGTGCCATTGTCTGATGCTGAGGTTGAGAGAATGGGAGTAGATACTGTACGCCGTGAAGCCATTAAATTCTCAATCGGTGATTTGGTTGAAATTAAATCAGGTCCTATGGAGGGCTTCTCAGGTAACATCAATAAATTGGACAACGATACAGGTACTCTTTGGGTTACTGTTTCGATGTTCGGAAGAGAAACATCTGTGGAGATAAATCATACACAGGTTGCTCTTATGGATTAATTCGTTTTATATGAAGCGTTTGCTTCCTATAAATATAGGCGTAAAAAGCGCCGTCCCTCTGGAAACAGTGGGAGGACAGTAAAAGTCCGTATTACCACAATAGCGCAAGGACGCTATAAATAATTAAGGAGGTGGCCGTTATGGCACAGAAAGTAGCAGGTTATATCAAATTACAAATTCCGGCCGGAAAAGCTACACCGGCACCACCCGTTGGTCCCGCTTTGGGTCAGCATGGTGTAAACATTATGCAGTTTACAAAGGAATTTAACGAAAAAACAGCAAAGGACGCAGGCTTAATCATCCCGGTAGTAATTACCGTATACGCTGACCGTTCATTCTCGTTCGTCACAAAGACTCCGCCGGCAGCTGTACTTATCAAAAAGGCTTGTAAGATACAGAGTGGTTCAGGTGTTCCGAACAAAACTAAGGTTGCAACAATTTCTAAGGCTGATGTTGAGGAAATTGCAAAGACAAAGATGCCTGACTTGAATGCAGCATCACTTGAAGCAGCTATGAGCATGATCGCAGGTACTTGCAGAAGTATGGGCGTAATTGTAGGCGACTAATAATTAGGTTAAGAGTATAAGTGGGAGAGAGGTTTCTCGCATAACCACGAAGGAGGATATTGAAATGTTCAGAGGTAAAAAGTATAAGGATAGTGTTAAGCTTGTAGATAAAACAAAGCTATATGACACAAATGAAGCTATGAAGCTTGTTACAGACACAGCTAAGGCTAAGTTTGACGAAACAGTTGAGGTTCACGTAAAGCTTGGTGTTGACTCAAGACATGCTGACCAGCAGGTAAGAGGTGCAATCGTTCTTCCTCACGGCACAGGTAAGAGCTCAAAGGTTTTGGTTTTCGCAAAGGGTGCTAAGGCAGAAGAGGCTAAGGCAGCAGGTGCTGACTATGTTGGCGAGATGGATATGGTTGATAAGATCCAGGGCGAGAACTGGTTTGATTTCGATGTAGTTGTTGCAACTCCCGATATGATGGGTGTAGTTGGTCGTTTAGGTAAGGTATTGGGTCCTAAGGGTCTTATGCCATCACCAAAGGCAGGTACAGTAACAATGGACGTTGAAAAGGCAGTTAAGGAAATCAAGGCAGGTAAGATTGAGTACCGTCTTGATAAGACAAACATCATCCACTGCCCAATCGGTAAGGCATCATTCGGTGCTGAGAAGCTTTCAGAGAACTTTGATGCACTTATGGGTGCCATCATAAAGGCTAAGCCGTCAGCTGCAAAGGGTCAGTACTTAAGAAGTGTTGTTGTAGCATCAACAATGGGACCTGGTATTAAAATTAATCAAGCTAAGCTAAGTTAAAAAACTTGTTAATTTTGTGTATCTTACCACTGTTGCTCCCTCGGAGTACCAATGTACACCATCGGTCGCAACAGCGGCAATCTACGCAAAATTAACTGCGTTTTAGAAAATCGCAATAAATTTTAAATTTTCTATTGACAACTATATATCTTTATGGTATAATTATATAGTTGAAAAACCGTAGACAGTCGGCAGGAGCAATCCGTAAGTCCCACCGAGGCATTAACAAAAATTCAAACTATGGATTTTATGGCTCTTTGCGTCTACGGCAAAGAGCCTTTAATTTATTTAAAGGCATATACTTTAATACATCAGGAGGTGAAAACAGTTATGCCAAACGCACAGGTTTTAGAGGCTAAAGCGGCTCAGGTAGCAGAAGCAGTTGAACTTTTGAAGGAAACACAGACAGGTATCTTGGTTGACTACAGAGGTTTGAACGTTGCAGAGGATACAGAGCTAAGAAATAAGCTTCGTGAAGCAAACGTAAAGTATTTTGTAATCAAGAACAGAATTTTAAAGCGTGCAGTTGACGAAATCGGTCTTGAAGGTCTTGACGAGGTTCTGCATGGACCTACAGCTCTTGCAGTATCAACCGAGGATGCAGTTGCTCCTGCAAAGGTTCTTTCAGAGTTTGCAAAGTCAAATGAAAAGCTTGAAATTAAAGGTGGTTTCATGGACGGCTCAGTAATGGGTCTTGATGAAATTAAGAAGCTTGCGGCTACACCGAACTTCGAGACATTGATCGCGAAGATGATGGGAAGCTTGCAGTCACCTATCAGCGGTCTTGCAAGATTGCTTGCAACTATTGCTGACGGCGGTGAGGAAATAGCAGATCTTATCGCTAAAAAAGCACCTGCACAGGAAGAGGCTCCAAGTGAGGAAGCACCTGTAGCAGAAGAAACAGCTCCAGCAGCAGAGGAAGCTCCCGCAGCAGAGGAGGCTCCCGCAGAGGAGACAGCGGCAGAGGAAACTCCCGCAGAATAATTTAAAAAAAATAGAAATTTAGTATTTACAGGAGGAAAATACAATGGCAGATTTGAATGCAATTCTTGATTCAATCAAGGAATTAAAGTTACTTGAAGTAGCAGAGTTAGTAAAGATGATGGAAGAAGAGTTCGGCGTATCAGCAGCAGCTCCCGTTATGGTAGCAGGCGGTGCGGCTGAAGGCGGTGCAGCAGCTGAAGAAAAGACAGAGTTCGACGTAGTTCTTGCTGAGGCAGGTGCTTCAAAGATGAACGTTATCAAGATCGTTAAGAATATCACAGGTCTTGGTCTTAAGGAAGCAAAGGCTGCAGTAGACGAAGCTCCTTCAACAATCAAAGAGGCTTGTCCGGCTGAAGAGGCTCAGAAGATTAAGGCTGAGCTTGAAGAAGCAGGCGCTAAGGTTGAATTGAAGTAATTATACTCTAATTTTACCGCAAATTGTCATTTGGAGGTTTAAATATGAAGGTAGATTTATCGCCTGTAATTAAGGTGACGGGTGCAGAAATAAAGCTTGACACTACAGTTGGGTTTTCTGATGCCGAGTTCCTTGGCGAAAGCTACAGATTTTTAGAACCTTTAAAGGTTTACGGTCGTGTATATAATAACGGTCAATCTCTTACCCTTGAGGCAGATGTCAAGGGCAGTATGAAAACTGAATGTGCAAGATGTCTTGACGAACTTGAGACAGATGTTGAGTTTTCTGTAAACGAGCTCCTTTCACAACGAAAAGAGAGTCAGGAGGACTCGGATGATATTATCCTGTTTGACGGATACGAAATAGAGCTTGACGATATAATTGCAGACCATTTCCTGATGAATGTATCAGGAAGGTACCTATGTTCTGATGACTGCAAGGGACTATGTCCTCAATGCGGAACAAATCTTAACAAGGGTGAATGTGACTGTAATACAGAATACATTGACCCCAGATGGCAAGCATTAGCGGATATACTGAAGAACTCAGAGGAATAATCCTTTGAAAAAAGTAGATAGAGTGTTGTTATTTTAATGGAGGTGTAACTAATGGCAGTACCTAAGAATAAAGTTTCAAAAGCCAGAAGAGATAAAAGACGTGCTAACTGGAAGCTTACAGCACCAAATTTAGTTGAGTGCCCCCAGTGTCACGAGCTTAAGTTGCCTCACAGAGTTTGCCCAAGCTGTGGACAGTATAAGGGTAAAGAAGTAATCAAGGTTGAGGATTGATTTCAGGCTTGTTAAAAACTTAAAAGGGGCTGTTGCGTTAAGCAACGGCCCCTTTTGTGCTGAATGGATTTAGATGCAGAATTCAACAGCACTTTTTTTGTGACCAAAAGTACATACAATATAACTAAAATTACATTGACATATGATTTTAGTTATGGTATAAATAATTATTGAATACTTGACATATTTTATATAATTTGTTAGAATATATATGTAATTATATTGTGAGGAGTCGATTTTATGAACACAGAGTTACTTATTATGGCAGCAGGTATGGGCAGCAGATTTGGCGGCTTAAAGCAGATAGAGCCTATAGGCCCAAACGGAGAAATAATACTTGATTTTTCTATCTATGATGCAGTTGAGGCAGGCTTTAATAAGGCGATCTTTATTATTAAAAAAGAAATAGAAAAAGAATTTCGTCAGGTTGTCGGTAAGCGTATTGAAAAGATGATAGATGTAGAATATGCATTTCAGGAGCTTGATAAGCTTCCTGAGGGTTACGAGGTCCCCTCTGATAGAGTGAAGCCCTGGGGAACAGCACACGCAGTTTTATGTGCAAGAGATGTTGTAAAATCACCGTTTGCCGTAATCAATGCAGATGATTTTTATGGTAAGTCATCTTACAAAATTATTCATGATGAGCTTATACAGAGCAACGGAATGTGTATGGTAGGTTATGAGTTAGGTAACACAATAACAGAAAACGGTACGGTTTCAAGAGGTGTATGTGAACTTGAAAACGGTTATTTAAAGAGTGTTACGGAACATACGGCACTTGATAAAAATTCAGGTATTCCGCTTGACAGTATCGTTTCAATGAATATGTGGGGACTTGATCCTGATATATTCCCATTTATGGAAAATGAGTTCAAGCTTTTCCTTAACGAGAAAATAAATGTACCTAAATCGGAATGTTATCTTCCGTCTGTTATCAGTAAGAGAATAGAGATAGAAAATATGCCTGTTAAGGTTCTTAAAACAGCGGAAAAGTGGTATGGTGTTACATATCGTGAGGATATGGACTCGGTACGAGAGGCTATGTCAAAATTTATAAATGAGGGATTATATAAGCTATGAATGAAATGAATTTACAGAATGTTTTGAATGCTTTTAATATAAAGCACAATATTGCACCCTATGGAAACGGACATATAAATGACACCTTTTGCAGTGACCCGACAAAATACATAATCCAGAGGATTAACACGAAAATATTCACAAATCCTGATGAGCTGATGGAGAATATTGAAAACGTTACATTATTTTTAAAAGAAAAAATAGTTGCTCTCGGCGGTGATCCTGATCGTGAAACTCTGACTGTTATAAAAACTATTGATGGTGAAAATTGTTATAAATATAATGATGATTATGTGTACAGAGTGTATACGTTCATAGATAACACAAAAACAGTTGAAAACGATAAAACAGTTGAAGATTTATACAATGCGGGAAAGGGATTTGGTAAATTTCAGCAGATGCTTGCGGATTTCCCTGTAGAAAAGCTGCACGAAACGATAAAGGATTTTCATAACACTCCAAAACGTGTAGAAGCTCTCAAGACGGCAATAGCCGAGGATAAGGCAGGCAGAGTGAAGTCTGTACAGAGCGAAATAGAATTTGCACTCAAGAATGCGGAATTTGCATCAATGGTTGTAGATTTAATGGCAAAGGGTGAGGTTTTGCCTCGTGTAACTCATAACGATACAAAGATAAATAATATACTTTTTGATAATGAAACAGGCGAGGCAATAGCGGTAATTGATCTTGATACGGTTATGCCCGGAAGTATGTTATATGATTTTGGCGATGCGTTAAGAATGGGTGCATCAACAGGTGCTGAGGACGAAACAGATCTTGGCAAGGTATCGGTAGACAGAGAGTGCTTCAAGTTCTTTGCCAAGGGATATTTAGAGGAAACAAAAGACGTACTTACACCTATGGAGATAGAATTATTACCATTTTCGATGAAGCTTATGACATACGAGTGCGGAATACGCTTTTTAACAGATTACTTAAATGGTGATACGTATTTCAAAATCCACAGGGAGCATCACAATCTTGACCGAGCAAGAAATCAATTCAAGCTGGTCGCAGAACTAAATGAAATAGAGGACGAGTTGAAAGCAGTTGTAAAATCATTGCTATGAAAGGATAGGCTGATATGAGAGTTATACTATGTGAGAATTACGATGAAATGTCTGAAAAAGCCGCAGGTATGTTTGCGGCACAAATAACTTTAAAACCCGAAAGTGTATTGGGTCTTGCAACAGGCTCAACGCCTGTGGGAATGTATAAAAGACTGATTGAAATGAATAAATCAGGCACAGTTGATTTTTCGGGTGTTACAACTTTTAATCTTGATGAGTATTATCCGATAAAACGTGATAACAATCAAAGCTATTTTACATTTATGAAGGATAATCTGTTCTCTCATATTAATATCGACCTTAAAAAAACACATATTCCTAACGGCGAGACAAAAAATCCCGTAAAGGAATGTGAACAATACGAAAAAATGATACGTCAGGCAGGCGGAGTAGACCTACAGATATTAGGTATAGGTCAGAACGGACACATAGGCTTTAACGAGCCTGATGCAAGTCTGAACTCATTTACTCACCTTACTTCTCTTACAGACAGCACAATCAAGGCTAACGCACGTTTCTTTGAATCGGCAAATGAGGTACCAAAACAAGCAATCACAATGGGTATTGCAACAATAATGAGTGCAAAGAAAATAATTCTTCTCGCAAGCGGTGCGAGCAAGAGCCGCGTGGTTGCAGAGCTTTTAAATGACGGAATTAACACATCAATACCCGCAACCTTGCTCAAAACTCATCCTGATGTTGTTCTTATATGTGATAAGGATGCATACCTTGGTGCAAAGCTTGGCGTTGATATAGGCGGTACAAATATAAAATTTGCTGTAGTCGAGGGCGAGAATGTAAAGTATAAGGCTTGCGTTGACACTCCCAAAACAACAGATGAGATTATTGACACTATTGTCAAAGAGACTAAAAAGCTTAAGAAAGAGTATAAGATAAAGGCAATCGGTATTGGTACACCGGGTGTAATAAGTGGGGGTACTGTAACGGCAACTAATCTGCCTTTTAAAGACTTAGCCCTTGATGTTGAGGTTGCTCAGCGTACAGATTTACCTACGAATATGGATAATGATGCAAACTGTGCCGCACTTGGCGAGGTTATATTCGGAAACACAACTGATTGTGATAACATTGTACTTGTAACACTTGGTACAGGTGTAGGCGGCGGTGTGATTGTAAATCGTCAGATAATGGCATCAAATAAAAGTGCGGGCGAAATCGGACATATTATTATTGATATGAAAGACGGCAGAGAATGTGCGTGCGGCGAAAAGGGTTGTTGGGAGCAGTATGCTTCTATATCCGCATTTGTTAAAGATGCAGTTCATGCGGCAAATGCAAACCCTGACAGTGTTCTTAACAAGATATATGAGCGTGAGGGCAGACTAAGCGGCAGACTTATATTTGAGGCGCTTAATGAGAAGTGCCCTGTTGCAGAGGAGGTATTTGACCAATATCTTGAGTATTTAGCGGTAGGTATAAAAAGCATCGCAATGGCATTCGGACCTGATGCAATCGTTCTTGCAGGAGGAATTACAAAAGAGGGGGATAAGCTCATAAAACCGCTTAGAAAGAAATTACCAAAGGATTTAAGAATTGAGGTTTCAACACTGCAAAGTGATGCAGGTTCTCTTGGAGCGGCAATGCTATGATATACAAGAATGCAGATATTAACGGAGTCCTTACAGATATTGAGGTTGAGGACGGAAAAATAAAATATATAGGTAAGCTTAGTGCAGACGGATTTGATTTGTGTCAAAATCGTGTATTTCCGGGACTTTGTGATACACATTCTCATGGCATGATAGGTTATGATACGATGGATGGTGACGGACTTATAAAAATGTCACAGTACCTTGCCAAAAACGGCGTAACCTCATGGCTCCCTACAACCATGACAATGGATATGGATACCATAAAAGCTGTAGTGAATAACAATATGCCAAAAACGGGCGGTGCACAGATTTTAGGCTTTCATATGGAGGGACCGTATATCTCACCAAAGCATAAGGGTGCACAGAATGAAAAATTCATTAAGTGTCCCGACACAGATGAGTTCAACTCATTAAAGCATATAAAAAAGATTACCATAGCACCTGAGCTTAGCGGTAGTATGGAGTTTATAAGAAACTGCGATGCGGTCGTTTCGTTAGGTCATACAGATGCGGATTATGAATGTGCATCAGAAGCCTTTAGAAACGGTGCAAGGTGCCTTACTCATACATTTAATGCTATGATGCCACTGCATCACAGAAACCCGGGACCTATAGGTGCGGCAATAGATAATGACGGATATGTTGAGGTAATATGCGACGGATTGCATATTCATAAAAGTGTTATAAAAATGCTTTACAGAACGTTTGGTCGAGACCGAATGATTTTAATCAGTGATTCTATGCGTGCAACGGGTTTGGTCGATGGGGAGTACGAGTTCGGCGGTCAGATGATAACCGTAAAGGACTCTGTGGCACGAACGCAGGAGGGTGCGATTGCCGGCAGTACCACAAATCTCATGGGATGTGTAAGAAAAGCCATAGAGTTCGGTATACCGATAGATGACGCATTTAAAATGGCATCAAAAACCCCTGCAACGCTTATAGGCGTAAACAAGGGTAGGTTGGAAGTTGGATATGATGCGGATTTTATAGCAGTAGATGATAAGCTGAACGTAGTACATACAGTGATTATGGGCGAGTTAATCAAAGTGTGAAATCCTCGGCTGAAAAACTCGTTTTAAATCTACGTTTTCTGCGTACGACTTTTTTGAAAATATCATACTTGAATTTTTTACAGTCATTCTTTGTAATGGCTGTATTTTTCTTGTATAGCTCACAATACATTTCGTCTTCATTTTCGGGTATGGGCTTTGCATTAACGCACAATGCGCAAACCTTGTTTATATCTTCGCTGTAAATCATAATATGCCCCCTTTATTATACAAATAAATGCTGAAAAATGGTGTTTATATGGTTATTTTAGCATAAATATTGATATTAGTAAAGAACTTTTAAAATTTTTCTTGATTTTACGGATATTTTGGTATATAATATATGTGGCGTATTGTTTCTAAAATACGTCAATATATTTGAATGAATTATATTAACTGAAAGGAATTGTTTCAAATGGAAAAGAAAGAACTACTCTATGAAGGCAAGGCTAAAAAAGTTTATACTACAGAGGATGAAAATCTTTACATAGTAGATTATAAAGATGATGCCACAGCGTTTAACGGTAAGAAAAAAGGTACTATCGCAGGTAAGGGCGTTATCAATAACAGAATGTCTAACTACTTAATGGCACAGATGGAAAAGGAAGGTATTCCTACACATTTTGTAGAGGAGCTTTCGGAACGTGAAACAGTTGTAAGAAAGGTTAAGATTGTACCGCTTGAGGTAATTATAAGAAATATTGCGGCAGGCAGTTTCTCAAAGCGTTTTGGCGTAGAAGAGGGAACAGTGCTTAAGAATGCTACATTGGAGTATTGTTTAAAGGACGATGCACTTGATGATCCGATGATAAACGATTATCATATCACAGCTATCGGTGCTGCAACAAAAGAGGATCTTGACACTATTTCAGATTTGACATTTAAAATAAATGATTTCTTAAAATCATACTTTGCAAAGGTGAATATAGAGCTTGTAGATTTCAAGATAGAGTTCGGTAAGACTCCCGACGGCAAGATTATATTGGCTGATGAGATTTCCCCCGACACATGCCGTCTATGGGATGCAACAACTCATGCAAAGCTTGACAAGGACAGATTCCGTCGTGACCTTGGCGATGTAGAGGAAGCATACATAGAAGTAGCGAAAAGGATAGGTTTAGTGTAAGAAAAATCTCGTTGCATCTTGCACGTTAAATACAGATATATTGTAATATAATTCAATAAGGAGATATACTATGACAGACACTTACGAGAGTCCTTTAAATTCCAGATATGCATCAAAAGAGATGCAGTATATATTCTCTCCTGATAAGAAGTTCTCCACATGGCGTAAGCTGTGGATTGCGCTTGCAGAGAGTGAGAAGGAGCTTGGACTTAATATAACAGACGAACAGATTGCCCAGATGAAGGAGCATATCTATGATATAAACTATGATGTTGCAAAGGCGCGTGAAAAAGAGGTACGTCACGATGTAATGTCACACGTTTATGCATACGGAGTGCAGTGCCCTGCGGCAAAGCCTATAATCCATCTTGGTGCAACAAGCTGTTATGTTGGTGATAACACAGATATTATCATAATGACAGAGGCTATGCAGCTTGTAAAGAAAAAGCTTGTATGCCTTATATCGGAGCTTTCAAAGTTTGCAAAGGAGTACAAGGATTTGCCTTGCCTTGCGTTCACGCATTTTCAGCCTGCACAGCCGACAACTGTCGGTAAACGTGCTACGTTATGGCTTGAGGACCTGGTAATGGACCTTGAGGACGTAAATTATCAGTTGTCAAAAGCAAAGCTTTTAGGCTGTAAGGGCACAACAGGTACACAGGCAAGCTTTATGGAGCTGTTTGATGGTGACCATAACAAGTGTAAGGAGCTTGACAAGAAGATAGCTGCTAAAATGGGATATGAAACAACCTTTGCAGTAAGCGGTCAGACATATCCGAGAAAGCTTGATTCTCAGATGTTAAATGTCCTCAGCTCAATCGCACAGAGTGCATATAAATTCTCAAACGATATACGATTGCTACAGCATTTAAAGCAGATTGAAGAGCCGTTTGAAAAATCACAGATAGGCTCATCTGCAATGGCATATAAGCGTAACCCGATGCGTAGCGAGAGAATAGGCTCACTTGCAAGATACGTTATCGTAGATGCACTAAACCCTGCAATAACAGCATCAACACAGTGGTTTGAAAGAACACTTGATGACAGTGCCAATAAGCGTATCAGTGTCCCTGAAGCATTTTTGGCAGTAGATGCTATTTTGAACCTGTACATCAACGTTGTTGATGGTCTTGTTGTGTATGACAAGGTTATAACAAAGCAGTTTATGTCAGAAATTCCGTTTATGGCAACCGAGAACATAATGATGGATGCTGTTAAAAAAGGCGGCGATCGTCAGGAGCTTCACGAGAAAATACGTCAGTATTCAATGGAGGCAGGTAAGAATGTAAAGGTTGAGGGAAAAGAAAACAACCTTGCAGAGCTTATCGCAAACGATAAGGCGTTCGGACTTTCAATAGAGGAAATCAATGCCGTAATGAAGCCTGAAAACTTTGTAGGACGTTCACCGCAACAGGTAGAGGATTTCTTGAAAGACGTGATAGCACCTATCTTAGAAGAAAACAAGGACCTTCTCGGAATAGAAGTAGAAATAAATGTTTGATTAGGCGAAAGGGGTAACATAAAAATGGTAAAAGCAGTAGTAGGAGCTTGCTGGGGTGACGAAGGTAAGGGAAAGATTACCGATATGCTTGCAGCAGATGCTGACATTGTTGTACGTTTTCAGGGCGGAGCAAATGCAGGACATACAATCGTAAATGACTACGGTAAGTTTGCATTGCATCTATTACCTTCAGGATCATTCAATCAGAACGTTACAAATGTGATAGGCAATGGTGTTGCGCTTGATATAGAACAGCTTGTCAATGAAATTGAAGAGGTTGTATCAAAGGGTGTGCCTCGTCCGAACATTGTAGTATCGGAGCGTGCGCAGGTACTTATGCCGTATCACAGACTGTTTGATTCATACGAAGAAGAAAGACTTTCAGACCGCCAGTTCGGCTCAACAAAATCAGGTATTGCACCATTCTTCTCGGATAAGTTCTCAAAGATTGGTTTTCAGGTTTGGGAATTGTTTGAAGAGGACAGACTAAGAGAAAAGATTAAAAACGTACTTGAGGTTAAGAACCTTATGCTTGAGCATATTTATCACAAGCCATTGCTTGATGCAGATGAGTTATACGCTACTTGCAAGCGTTATGCAGAGATGATAAAGCCGTACGTTATAGACTCTGTTAAGTTTATGCATGATGCGGTTAAGGAGGGCAAAACAATCCTATTGGAGGGTCAGCTCGGCTCACTTAAGGACCCTGATTTCGGTATCTATCCTATGACAACATCATCATCTACATTGGCAGGCTATGGTGCAATAGGAGCAGGTGTGCCACCATATGAGATTAAGGAGATTATAACAGTAGTTAAGGCATATTCATCAGCTGTCGGTGCGGGTGCGTTCGTATCTGAAATATTTGGCGATGAGGCAGACGAGCTAAGACGTCGCGGCGGTGACGGCGGTGAGTTTGGTGCAACAACAGGCAGACCAAGACGTATGGGTTGGTTTGACTGCGTAGCATCACGTTACGGTTGCCGTGTACAGGGTACAACAGCAGTTGCATTTACTGTACTTGATGTGTTGGGTTATCTTGATGAAATACCTGTATGCGTTGGCTACGAGGTAGACGGAGAGGTTATACGTGATTTTCCGACAACAGGAAAGCTTGAAAAGGCAAAGCCTGTATTTAAGGTATTACCTGGTTGGAAGAGCGATATACGCGGTATTACAAAGTACGAGGATTTACCCGAGAACTGCCGTAACTACATCGAGTTTATCGAAAAAGAGCTTGAAGTTCCGATTAAGATAGTTTCTAACGGCCCTGCAAGACAGGATATAATAATGAGATAAACCTTATAATAATATAAATAAACGAGTATCAAAAATGCGTAAGTCCTGTTTGGTCTTACGCATTATTTTTTTTGTGGCTTAAATTGCACCGCCGAAAATTTCGGATACAAGGCGGGAAAGTGTCAATTTTATTTTCTCCAAGTTCTCGGTGAGAACAACATAAGTATAGGGAATATTTCAAGTCTGCCGATAAGCATATCAAGCGATAGGACTATTTTTGACAGATTTGAAAACTCCGCATAGTTGCGTGTAGGACCGACAAGTGAAAGACCCGGGCCTACGTTATTTACTGTTGCCGCAACGGCCGTAAAGTTCGTTGTAGGGTCAAAATTATCAAAGCTTATAATCAGGACCGACAGGGCAAATAATGCCATAAACACTCCGAAATATACACATACTGAACGTACAGTCCCCTCATCAACGGACTTTGCGTTCATTGTAATTTTATGCGTTGCTTTCGGATGTGCCGCAAGCTTTATTTCTCTGCGTATGGATTTAAAGAGTATCAGTATTCGTGACACCTTTATACCGCCGCCCGTACTGCCCGCACACGCACCTACAAACATCAGTATTACAAGAATTGTTTTTGATAATGCAGGCCATATATCAAAGTCGGTTGTTGTATAGCCTGTTGTTGTAATAATTGATGCTACCTGAAAGAATCCGTGACGTAATGACGTATTAAAGTTTGGATAAAGGTAGTTTGTGTTCAAGCTTATGACTAATGCTGAAATTAGTATTATTAGTATATATACACGCACCTCTTCAGATTTAAAGAATGAGCTTATCTTGCGTGTAAGGATAAGATAATACAGCGAGAAATCTATTCCGAACAGTATCATAAACACTGTTATTACTTTTTGTATGTATGGGGAATAATCAGCAATACTTGCATTAGTAAGAGCAAAACCACCCGTACCTGCTGTACCGAAGGTGAGGGTCAATGCTTCAAAAAGGCTCGCTTTGCCAAAAAGCATAAAGATTACTTGAATAAGGGTCAAACCGACATATATCAGGTATAGGATTTTTGCTGACGATTTAAGCTTGGGAACAAGCTTTCCGACTGACGGACCGGGACTTTCTGCACGTAATACATACATCGTACTGCCGTTGTCGTGGGGGATAACCGCCATTATAAATACAAGTACACCCATACCGCCTATCCAATGCGTGAAGCTACGCCAGAGCAGGTGTGCATTTGATAATGCTCCGACATCGGGTAAAATTGATGCACCTGTTGTTGTAAAACCTGAAACGGTTTCAAATAATGCATCAATATAGCTTGGTATGTAGCCTGAAATCCAAAACGGGATTGCACCGAAAAGGCTTATAACTATCCAGGTGAGAGCCGCAATTACAAAACCCTCTCTTGAATACATTGTCTTGTTCTTAGGCTTTATAATTGTGAGTGTAGCACCTACTGCCAGACACAGCAATGCACACAGTGAATATATTAGTAAGTCTTGCATATCACCGTAGCATATAGCACATATTACGGGTAGGAGCATACCAGCACTTTCGATAATTAAAGCAAGTCCCAAAGTGTGTAATATAATTTTATAATTCATATTTGACCATTAAATCCTTTCACAAAACAGGCAATTTTATTCAAATTTACCTCGCTTTAAAATCTCGCTTATGTCTTTGTGCCCCAACGCAGTGGTTACGACAATAACTGTATCGTTTGGCATCATAACATCGTTACCGCGTGGGATTATAATATTTCCGTTTCTGTTAATGCACGCAATGATTGCATTTTTGTTTATGCTAAGATTTTGCAAAGGAATATTTGCAATAGGCGAATTTTCTCTTATTCTGAACTCCAAGGCCTCTGCCTTGCCGTTAAGTATACGGTGCATTGTTTCGATATTACTACCCATAGAGTTCTTTTTTGCACGTACAAACTGAACGATATATTCGGCTGTTATATTTTTGGGACATATTGTAGTACCTAAGTCAAGACCGTTAATTACGTCATCATATGCTATACGATTAATCTTAGTTATAAGCTTACCATTTGTAATGGTTTTTGCAAACATTGACAACAGGATATTTTCCTCATCAATATTTGTGAGGGATACAAAGGATGATGCATTTGCCAGCCCCTCTTCAAGGAGTTGTTTGTTGTCAGTGCCGTCTGCATTTATGATGGTAGCCTTGGGGAGTAGATTACAAAGCTCATCACAGCGGTTTGAATCCTTTTCAAGAATTTTCACGTTAATACCCGATTGCTGCAGCAGGCTTGCAAGATATACAGCCGTTTCACCGCCGCCAATAATCATTGTGTCGCTAACCTTGCCTGATTTAATTCCTGCCTTTTTAAAGAATTTTGTTTCTGTTTTTAAAGACATCAGTACACTTATATAATCACCGCTTTTGAGGACGAAATCGCCATGAGGAATAATTGTCTCATCATTTCTCTCAACTCCGCATACAAGCACGTCACAGTTAAGCTTTCCGACAATATCGGCAACACGGCTGTTGTCGAGTGTGGAATTATCAGGTATTCGGAATTTTAAAATCTCCGCTCTGCCTTTTGAAAATGTATCAATACTTATGGCGGCGGGAAAACGTAAATTTCGTGCAATTACGGCAGCTGCGGCACGTTCGGGATTTATTATCATAGAAAGCCCGAAATCTTTAGTAAACAGCGATACTTCCTTATTGTATTCAGGATTTCTGACACGTGCAATCGTCTGGCATTTACCTATTTTCCGCGCAACAAGGCAAGTCAATAAATTGATTTCATCAGACGTAGTAACGGCAATTAAAATATCTGCATTTTTAACACCTGCATCAGTAAGTGCATCAACACTTGTTCCACTGCCAATAACACCCATTACATCGTGCTGATTAACTATAGCATTTATTGCGACACTGCGTGTATCGACAACCGTAACATTATGCTCTTTTTCAAGACATAGCATTTCTACTATTTTCTTGCCTACATTTCCGCATCCGACAACTATTATATTCATATTTTTCTCCATTTTAGCTGATGGTAAGAACAATTTCGTTGTCCTTAGCATCTGCTGTAATTTGTGTATTTTCCTTTATTTTTCCTGTAAGCGCAAGCTTTGCTAATTTATCCTCAAGCAACGAACGTATCGCACGCTTTAGCGGTCTTGCTCCGAATTTCACATCATAGCCTGATTCCAATATTAAATCCTTTGCCGCATCTGTAACGGTGATTGAAGCATTTTTCTCGCTTATTTTCTCTGTAATATCATTCAGCATGAGGTCGATAATTTCGCGAAGCTCCTCTTTTGTAAGCGGTTTAAATACAACCGTTTCATCAATTCTGTTAAGGAACTCAGGTCTGAAAAACTGTTTCAAGCTCTTATCAACATTGTCTTTCATTGTGACCTCGGTATCACGTGCAAAGCCTGTCTTGTTTGATGAAAACTCTGTACCTGAATTTGTAGTCATTACAATTATTGTGTTCTCGAAATTAATTATTTTTCCGTGACTGTCAGCAATTCGCCCGTCATCAAGTATTTGTAAAAACAGATTAAACACATCAGGGTGTGCCTTTTCTATCTCATCAAGTAAAATTACGGAATACGGCTTTCTGCGTATCTTTTCAGTAAGCTGACCGGCATCATCATATCCGACATAGCCGGGGGGAGAACCGATAAGCTTTGACACTGCGTGCTTTTCCATATACTCCGACATATCTATGCGTACCAAGGCTTCTTCGTTATTGAACATTACCTCGGCAATGGTTTTTACAAGCTCTGTTTTACCCACACCTGTAGGACCTGCAAATATAAATGAAACAGGACGTTTCTTTGTCGTTATATCTGCACGACCTCGCCGTATTGCACGTGCAACGGCAGATACTGCCTCCTCTTGTCCTATTACACGTTCGTGTATGCGTTCTTCAAGATGAAGAAGCTTTTCAGTTTCGTCCTCTGTCAGTCTGTGTACAGGGATTTTCGTCCAACCCTCGATTACTGCGGCAATATCGTCAAATGTGATTTCGACATTCGCTGATGCCTTTTCGCACTGTGCTTTCTCTGCCTCAAGACGCATTTTCTCTGAACGGAGATTTGCGATTTTTTCATAATCGGGATTTTCCTTTCCTGAATTGTTTTCTTCTTCAAGCTCGGTGTCAATTATTCCAAGACGTTCATTTATCAATGTAAGCTTGTAAAGCTCTTTGTTTTTCAGATTTACACGTGAGCCAGCCTCGTCAATGACATCAATGGCCTTGTCGGGCAAAAATCTGTCTGTGATATATCTTTCTGACATTTTAACGGCCTGTTCTACAATATCATTTGAGATTTTTACCTTGTGGTAGTCCTCATAGTAGTCCTTGATGCCGTTTAGAATTTCTACGCTTTCCTCGATTGACGGCTCATCAACAAGAACAGGCTGGAAACGGCGTTCCAATGCTGTGTCCTTTTCGATGTGCTTTCTGTACTCAGTAAGAGTTGTTGCACCGATTATCTGTATCTCACCGCGTGCCAACGCAGGCTTTAGTATGTTTGCCGCACTCATTGCACCCTCGGCATCGCCTGCGGCAACAATGTTATGGATTTCGTCAATCACAAGGACCACATTACCGCGTTCCTCTGCCTCTTTTAAGAGCGATTTAAGACGTGATTCGAACTGACCTCTGAATTGTGTTCCTGCCACAAGTGCGGCAAAATCAATAAGATAGAGGCGTACATCAAAAAGCTTTGGCGGTACACTGCGTTCAAAAATACGCATTGCAAGGCCTTCTGCAACTGCTGTTTTGCCTACACCCGGCTCGCCCAAAAGAATTGGATTGTTCTTAGTACGTCGGTTTAAAATCTGAATAACACGTTCGATTTCATCATTTCGGCTTACAACTCTGTCAACTTTTCCTAATGCCGCACGAGCTGTAAGGTCCGTTCCGTACGTGTCGAGCATACTCTTTTTGCCATTCTTTTTCTTGTCTTTTTTGTCAGACTTTTTGTCGGTATCATCGCCTTTTTTTGAACTGCCGCCAAAAATGTTATTCATAAAATCGGATAGGGGAGCTGTTGCGGCACCGCCTTCTGTGTCCTCATCTGCGTCCATGCCCATATTCATAAGCATATTTGCCTCCATTTCCTTTAACCCCTCGGGACCGCCCATGCTTTCAATCATATCATTCATCTGCTCATTGATAGACTCGATTTCATCTGCACCTATACCAAATTTCTCAAACATCTGGTCAACAGGTGCAAGCCCCAATTCCTTAGCACAGGACAAACAATATCCCTCCATAGACGTTTTTCCGCCCTCTACCTTCGTTATATACATAACAGCGGGTCTTACTCCGCATTTTACACACATTTCCATATATTTCAATAATTTCCTTTCAAATTAAAAAATGCCATACATATTCTACCATATATTTGAGAGATTTAAAAGCCTTTTTTTTAAAATTTATAGTTTATTAATTAATTTTAGTGAAAATTGAGTAAAATATGCTTTGCAAATTAATGTATTATGAGAAAATGGTATATTTTTTTGATGAAACTATTGTATTTAGTTTAATGTTATGATATAATTAAAAATTATATAATGTGTAAGCTATTACCCTTTTGGGAATGGACTTTAAATGTTGGAAGGAGAATAAAATGAAAACCACAGTAGCTGATTTTTTATCAATGAAGAAAAACGGCGAGAAAATCACAATGGTAACAGCATATGATTATTCGACCGCAAAGCTGATTGATAATTCAGGGATAAATTCTATCCTTGTCGGTGACTCATTAGGTATGGTAATGCTGGGTTATCCCGATACGGTATCAGTAACAATGGAGGATATGCTCCATCATGTAAAGGCAGTATCACGAGGAACAGAGAATGCGCTTGTAATATGCGATATGCCGTTTATGTCATATCAGACATCTGTCTATGATGCTGTAGTAAATGCAGGCAGACTGATGAAAGAGGGCAGAGCAGGTGCCGTTAAGCTTGAGGGCGGAAAGGAATATGCAGAGCATGTGCGTGCAATAGTTAATGCATCAATCCCTGTCTGCGGTCATATCGGAATGACACCTCAGAGTGTGAACGCATTCGGCGGTTTTAAGGTACAGGGTAAGACAGAGGAAGCAGCACGTAAGCTTATTGAAGATGCTATAGCACTCCAAGAGGCAGGTGCATTTGCGGTTGTGATAGAATGTGTACCGCATAAGCTTGCGGAATATATTTCAGAAATTCTTTCTATCCCCACAATAGGCATAGGAGCAGGCAACGGCTGTAGCGGACAAGTCCTTGTATATCAGGATATGCTTGGAATGTACAGTGATTTTACACCAAAGTTTGTGAAAAAATTTGCAAATGTGGGCGATGTTATGACCGATGCATTTAAGTCATATAGTGACGAGGTCAAAACAGGAAATTTCCCGACAGAGGAACATTCGTTTAAAATAGATGATGATATAATAGACAAAATCCGAGGTGACAGACAATGATACCTGTAGTAAAAACTATAGACGAGATACGCAGTGCCGTAAAGACAGCAAAGAAACAGGGTAAGACAGTGGGATTAGTACCCACAATGGGTTTTTTGCATGAGGGACATAAATCACTTATAGTCCGTGCCGTAAGTGAGAACGATTTTGTGGTTGTATCAGACTTTGTAAACCCTACACAGTTCGGACCTAATGAGGACTTTGAAAGCTATCCGAGAGATATAGAAAAGGACAGACTAATGTGTGAGGAGGCAGGTGCGGATATAATTTTTAATCCCGAACCCTCCGAAATGTATGATAATGCACTTACAACTGTAAGTGTTGACAAAATAACAAAGACACTATGCGGAGCATCACGCCCCATTCATTTTGCAGGTGTAGCAACGGTTGTATCAAAGTTATTTAATATTGTAGCACCCGACAGGGCATATTTTGGCGAGAAGGATGCACAGCAGCTACTTGTTATAAAGAAAATGGTAAAGGACCTCAATTTTGATATAGACATTATAGGCTGTCCCATCATCCGTGAAGATGACGGGCTTGCAAAAAGTTCACGAAATACGTATCTTAACCCTGACGAGCGAAAGGCGGCATTGTGTTTGTCACGTGCGTTAAATATTGGCAAGGCGATGATAGATAGTGGTGAAACATCGGCAAAGGCTGTAAAAGATGCAATAATATCAGAAATAGAAAAAGAGCCTTTGGCACGTATAGACTATGTGGAGATTGCCGATCTTGACACTTTAGAGTCAACCGATAAAACAGAGGGCATACTCTGTGCAATAGCTGTGTATATCGGCAAAACGAGATTGATTGATAATTTCATAATAGGGGAAGGTACGAAATGACATTAACAATGCTTAAATCCAAAATCCACCGTGCGACAGTGACTCAGGCGGAGCTTGACTATGTAGGTAGTATAACGGTTGATGCGGATTTATTGAAATCAGCGGGAATTTTGGAATATGAAAAGGTTTTGGTTGTAGACATTACAAACGGATCACGTCTTGAAACCTATACAATAGCAGGTGAGCGCGGCTCGGGCATAATCTGCCTTAACGGTGCGGCAGCAAAGCTTATTGATGCAGGCGATACTGTTATAATTATGGCATTTGCCGAAATGGACGTGAAAGAGGCAAAGGAGTTTAAGCCTACAGTTGTGTTCGTAGACGAGGACAATAAAATAAAATCTATAAAAAATTATGAAATGCATGGGGCATTGGCCGATTGCTAAGGAGGAATAAAAAATGAACAGGA
>CADBPJ010000011.1 GCA_902796445.1 uncultured Ruminococcus sp.
TCAAGCTCGTCAGGACAGAGATAGAGTGAGTTTATAATATTATGCTTTCTCTTGTTCTTATGCCCGTTGCATGACCAGGGTTTGTCAGGTATCTGCACTTTTATATCAGGAAAAACTACAGGCTCCATCATCTGACCGAGAAGTCCGTCAGAGAGTATCATTGCAGGTATTCTGTATTTATCCGCAGTGTCAAATGCAGTAAATGTCATATCAATCGTTTCCTGAACTGATGAGGGTGCATAAACAAGCATATGGAAATCACCATGCCCCGATGCTTTCGTTGCCTGCCAATAATCGGATTGGGACGGCTGTATACCGCCAAGCCCGGGCCCTCCACGTTGCACGTTTACAATAACACATGGCAAATCCGAGCCTGCAATGTATGATATTCCCTCACTTTTTAGTGAAATTCCAGGTGATGAGCTTGACGTCATAGCTCTTACTCCCGATGCACTCGCACCTAAAAGCATATTAACGGCGGCGATTTCGCTCTCCGCCTGTAAAAATGTTCCGCCACGCTTTGGCATATTCTTTGCAAGATATGCCGAAATCTCCGTCTGCGGAGTTATCGGATAGCCGAAAAAGCACTTACAGCCTGCACGAAGTGACGCTTCTGCAAGAGCTTCATTTCCCTTCATAAGCATTTTATCCATATCAAACACTCACCTTTCTACTCTTATTGCACAATCAGGACACATCATGGCACATAACGCACAGGATATACACTTGCCATCATCTGTGCATACTGCCGTATAATACCCCTTTTCATTACGTTTGTGCTTTTGTATTTCTACTATTCCTTTCGGGCATACCTCTGTGCAAAGTCCGCAACCCTTGCACCTTTCTGAATTTACATTAATCATATTTACGACCATTAACTCCTTTCCCAGGGCATCTGCACCAATCTTTCCACAAAAAAATCATCGGGACGCACATCGTGCCCTCCCTTAGGAACGCAACGCATAAAAACAGGCACGCCTGTAATGCTCACAAGTTCCTTTTCAAATTCCTCTGTTTTATATATATCCTCATATGCAGTCATATTTCCGAGATTTGAATTGTTTATAAGTGACGTGCATTTCATTTTGCAAGCACATTCTATTTCCCAAAGTGTCTCTGCTGTTTCCTGAACGGATAATCCTCTGTACATATTAAACACATAAAAAAGCTGTGCATCTGCATTTTTTAAAACCTCACGGTATCTGCCGAGTGCCGCCGCACCGTCACTTCCGCCCCCTGCATCTATTATGGTATAATCACCGCTGTCGATAATCCCTGCCATATCAAAATTAAGAACAGGTATATCAAGGTTTGTATTTGCGTATTGCGTAGCTACAATATTTATGCCTCGCTTTTCAAATTCCTCTTTAAAATCCGATGTCCGAAAATAGGGATTTACTATATCCATATCAACAACCGTGACTGTTCCCATACGGCTCATTTCCAATGCAAGGTTTGCCGCAAGATTTGTTTTGCCACAGCCATAATGACCTACAAGTGATGTAATTTTTGGTAATGTATATTCCATAAAAAGGTTTTCCTTACTTTTATATCTGGTTTTTAAAACTATTATACACCATTTTTCTATTTATGTCAACAGTTTTTAAAATAATTTATAAAAATTTTAAAAAATACTTGTCATTTTTGGAAAACAATGTTATAATGTATTCAAAATAAGGAGGATATCAATATGACTTTTACTGATTATGAGAAATTTTTTGAGGAACAGTGCAGCAGATGTAATCTGCCCACATGGGACGAATTGCCTGATATAGAGGTTTATATGGATCAGGTTATAACGCTTATAAACAGATATATAGGCGGTATGACACCTGACGGAGATACATTGATTACCTCATCAATGATAAATAACTACGTAAAGAATGGTATCCTTCCCTGTCCCGTAAAAAAGCGGTATTCACGTACGCACCTGTCACGGCTTATAATAATATGTATCCTAAAACCCGTACTGTCAATTACCGCAATAGGTACTCTTATTGACTCACTCCTTAAAACCCGTACAGAGGAAGAGGTTTTGAATTTCTTTTGTGAGCATTATAAGGAAACCTTTTCTGCCACTGCAAAAAACCTGAGCCGTTATACACAAAATACAGCCCAATCCGAAAACGAGATAATGGAAATATTATCACTTGCGGCAATGCAGTCCGCCGCAATATCAAGCGGCAGTAAATTTCTCGCCGAAAGTGCGCTTTCAGAAATCTGTAAAGCAACCGATACAGAAGATGACACAAAATCAAACAACAAAAAGACGGCCCGAAAAGAGCCGTCAGAAGAGTAATTATACATAATGCGAGAAAATCGAAAATGTATATAAAGCTAAGTAGCATAAATGGTGTCTGTAAAAACAGATAAGTAACGAGCAAAAACCGCCTGCAGTAGGGACAGGCTGTTGCGGTATGTTTGGCGAGAATGCATTTCCCTTGTGGTTTAGAGCATTCGAGTCAAATAACCGCAACAGCCGTATGTGAATAGTCCCTCTTCTCGGCGGTTTTTTCTTGCATTATTGGGGTAAGTCCTTAATGTTTACAGTATATGCTGTGTTATCATTATAGAAAATAGTAATATACATTACCTCGCTATCATAAGAGTTTCCGAGATTGTCACTGTTTTTATAGAGATAGTCAAGACACTTGGCTATGTATTCCTTGTCAGTTTCTGTTATCAGCTCATCACCCGAAACCTCAACATATGATATTTTATCAGGCTCGGGCATTACGTTATACATTCCCCACTCCGAAAGCAAGGCTATTGTCTTTTTGTATGCGGGGTGTATGTCATATGTACAGCTTTGCTGTGCCCAGCCTTTTTTATCAGGTATGGGGTTGCCGTTATCATCAACACTCGGCATAGTACGGACTAAATTCACAGACGTCAGGGCATCTGTGTTGTAGTCATCATTCGATGCTGAAAGAATATCCTCACGCAGTACCTCACAAAGTTTATCCATCTGTTCATTTGTCAGGTTAGTCGTATTCGTTCCGCAGGTTGATACCTGTGCAGAAATGTATTCTTGTTCAACATCTGAAATAATCGGGAAACGGTCTGCCTTTATAGGCTTTGTCTCCATTACACTATTGTATAATTTTTTCAATTCACTGCTGCTGTCATAAATTATATAACTGCGTTCTATTGTACGGCCGTTTTTTAGCACGTATTTTATGGGAATGTTTAGCGCAAACTGCCTATCCTCTTTATTATCCGCTAATTCCTCATTTTTAATTATTTCGCTATGCAAAGCTATTACCTTTTCAATATCTTCGGCATTATACAGTGCACTATCGTGTACAGCCTCAGGTGCAAGTCTTACCTGGACATAATCTTGCGCTGTGGAATAATATTGTTCGCCGCTATAGCTCTCAACAATACTTGCAGATGCAATTTCGTCCACATCAGGCACACGATTTTCATAACCCGTTATGTCAAAGCCTATAAGAGCGTATATACAACACAGAATTGCAAGATAAACAACTGACGGCTTTATAATTTTTTTCGGTCGGAACGTCCTGTCCGTAATCATTTTCGCGCCTATAATTCCCGCAATTCCAAATGGGATTGCAATCCAGAATTTACCTGTAGTTTCTAAAAGCGATACTACATATATGTAGCCGAGAAGTCCTGCAAATATTGCCACGCCGTAGATAAATATGGGATTTAAAAACTTAAACGCCGCAAGCTGTGAATGGTTTTCAAGTGCACGCTTTTTATATCCTATGTAGCCAAGTACGAAAAATACAATGCCTAAAGCTATGTATACATATAACATTCCGTCACATACTCGTGTATAATCGGCATAGATATGACTTGAAATTGACATAGAATGATTATTTGTATAGCCGAAAAGATACATATGGCAAAGTGCTTCCGAAATTACTTCAATAAA
>CADBPJ010000012.1 GCA_902796445.1 uncultured Ruminococcus sp.
ATCGTCTGTGCTTGTTTTGATACCTATACTTTCTGCAATAGTAGCATTGCTTGCTGTGTTTCTTGCATCGCCTGTAATGACTCTTTGCGGATCTACACCCGAAACACATTCGGGCGCCGTAACATATTTCCGTATAGTAATGGGCGGAATGTTCTTTAACTGTATGCAGATGGCTATAAATGCGGCACTGCGGGGTGCAGGCAATACGAAAATTACAATGCGTACCAACATTGTGTCAAATGTGGTGAACGTTATATTTAACTATCTGTTAATAGGCGGAAAACTCGGTTTTCCAAGCTTAGGAATTGCAGGTGCGGCAATAGCAACGGTGTTGGGTACGGTCGTGGGTTGTGTAATGAGCTTTGTATCAATTCTAAACAGCAATGCGTTTGTCAATATAAAATATATAATAAAGGAAAAAGTTCATCCGACACTGCGTTCGTATTTAGATATTTTGCAGATGTCATACAGCGTGTTTATAGAACAGCTTATGCTTCGTATCGGATTTGTCGCAACAGCTGTTATGGCGGCAAAGCAGGGAAACGATGCTATGGCGGCACATCAGGTTGGTATGAATATTCTCGGCTTGTCATTCTCGTTCGGTGATGGTTTGCAGGCGGCGGCAGTTGCACTTATCGGCAGAAGTTTGGGCGAGAGAAGACCTGACAAGGCGTGGGAATACGGTGCATCGTGCCGTGTGATTGGTGCAGGCATATCAGTTTCCCTTGCGGCTATATATCTCTTTGGTGCAAGGCCTATGATGCATTTGTTCTTCAGCGAACCGCAAATAGTGGAAATAGGCGTAAGAATTATGTATGTAGCGATTATTGTAACACTCTTTCAGATACAGCAGGTTATATATATGGGCTGTCTGCGTGGCGCAGGTGATACGCTATATACGGCGGCAGTTTCCGCGACAAGTGTGGCGCTTATACGTACTGTTGCATCGTATGTATGCGGATTTGTGCTTGGTTTTGGAATTATCGGTATATGGATGGGTGTGCTTGCCGATCAGGCTTCAAGATTTATCCTTTCAGCCGTTCGTTTTAAAGCAGGTAAATGGGTGGAAATAAAAATTTGACATAAGAAAAGGTTTATGATACAATTAGGGAAAAGGGGTGGAAAAAAGTGCCAAAATATTATATGCCTACAGTATTACTGTCGGGAAATAACTGCATCAAGCGTCATCCGAGACATATTTTGCATGGTAAAAAATGTATGATTATAACAGGTGCAAAATCAGCAGTGCTATCAGGTGCGTTAGATGATGTTAAAGCGGTATTAAACGATAACAATATAGAATTTGAACTTTACAGTGGAGTAAGCGGAAACACCAATATTTCCGAGATTTATAATATTGCACAGACTGCAAAAGCGCATAACATTGATTACTTGATCGGAATAGGCGGAGGAAGTGTCCTTGATGCCGCAAAGGCAGTTTCGGTGTATGTGACAAACGATATAGAGCCTATGCAGATATTTGAAGAAAAGTACGAGAACACACCATTAAAGGTTGTTTGCGTACCTACGACAGCAGGTACGGGCTCCGATACAACCCAATACGTAATGCTTACGATTGACGAGCCGCATAATAAGCATAGCTTTTCATCAGAAATGTGTTTCCCGTATGCTACATACCTTGACACACGTTATACAATGACAATGCCTGTTGACGTAACACGCAACACTGCAGTTGATGCTTTGTGCCATGCTATAGAGTCGTATTTGAACGTGCAGGCATCAGCATTTTCAGACACAGTTTCCCTTGAGGCAATAAGACTTATAGGCAAATCAGCCGTTGCATTGCTGTCGGGCAAATTTTCCGAGGAGGACAGAGAAAATCTCCTGGTCGCCGCATCATCAGGCGGTATGGCGGTAGCACATACGGGCCTTAACCTTGTGCATTTGATGGGGCATAAGGTGACATGTTCTAAGAACATACCTCATGGCAGAGCAAACGGAGCATTGCTTGTTGAATTTATTGCATTTGTCGCACGGACAAACATTATGCGTGCAGTAAAGGTAATAGACGCTTTCGGCTACGAACTATCAGGATTTAAAAAGCTAATTGATAGGGTAGCACCCATTGATGTTGAGATAACGGAAGAAGATATAGATGAATGGGTAGAGCTTGCCATAACCGATAAGGAGCTGGAAAACTGTCCTTGTACCGTAACAAAGGACGATTTAAGGACAATTTATTATAATGCATTTATAAATAAAGAGAGGAATTACAAAGAGTGGTAAAAATAAGTCTGTGTTTGTCAATATTTTTGAAAAAACTATTGACAAACACATTTTACTATGCTATAATAGACGTTGTTGTTGACAATTAAATATTACGGAGAGATGTCTGAGTGGTCGAAAGAGCCGGTCTTGAAAACCGGTGACGGTTCCGCCGTCCGTGGGTTCGAATCCCACTCTCTCCTCCAAA
>CADBPJ010000013.1 GCA_902796445.1 uncultured Ruminococcus sp.
CCTATATTTACGCCCTTTGCTTTGATTTTTTCAATAAGCTCCGGCGTGAAATGCAATCCGGCGGTAGGCGCCGCGGCACTGCCCGGATTTTTCGCGTAAACCGTCTGGTATCTGTCCTTATCCTCAAGCTTTTTTGTTATGTACGGGGGCAGAGGCATTTCGCCAAGCTCATCTAATACATTCTCAAACACTCCGTCATATTCAAATTTGACAAGTCTGTTACCCTCATTTACTATCTCCAATATTTCAGCCTTAAGCTTTCCGCCGCCAAATGTAAATCTTGCACCCGGCTTTGCACGTCTTCCGGGCTTTAAAATAACCTCCCAGGTATCAAGGGAGTGTTTATTTAACAGCAAAAACTCTATTGCACCGCCCGTACCCTCCTTTTCACCGTAAAGTCTTGCAGGGAGTACACGCGTATCGTTAAGTATCAGCGCATCGCCCGGGTTTATCATATCCGCTATATCGTAAAAGTGCTTATGCTCAATTTCGCCTGTTTTTTTGTCAAGTACCATGAGTCTTGACATATCACGCTGCGGCAACGGCTCCTGTGCAATAAGCTCTTCAGGTAAATCATAATAGAAATCAGATGTTTTCATTTTATCCTCCATAACTTGTATCTATATGTATTCTATCACAACTCACTTCTTTTTTCAAGCCTCAATAATCTAAAAAGAAGCCATAACGGCTCCTTTTTAGATTATCTTGTCTCATTTGTTGCGGTATGATACGTAAAGAAGAATGTGATACACCACAAGCCTGCAAGGCCTACGAGTGTATAGACTATTCTTGAAAGTATCGCCATCTGACCGCCGAATAACGCGCCTACTATATCAAAACCAAATAATCCGATTGATAGCCAGTTAATAGCGCCTATAATAACAAGACCTAATGAGATTTTACTGAACATAATTTTTCTCCTTTCAGAAAAAAAGCTTATCTCGGTGTTAGTATTGTCTTTTCATTCACACAATAATCTATGTAATATTTACCTGTTTTACAAAATAAAATAAACGGGGTGATATTATGAAAAAACAAGTTTCTGTTATATTATGCATTGTATTATCAATATCTGTGTTTTGTATTTTTACCGTCTACGGTAATTCATCAGAAAAAGAAAAGTGCGTAGAGCTTCTTAACAGCCTCGGATGGCAGGTAGAAAAAGCTCCGACAGACACACAGAAAATATTAATTCCTGCTATATTTGACAATGTTTACCAAAATTATAATGAACTTCAGAAAACATCAGGCTTCGACCTTTCTCCATACTGCGGAAAAAGCGGAACTCGCTACACTTTTATCGTTACTAACTATCCTCTTGACACAGACGAAACGGTATATGCTAACGTTATCACAGTTGACGGAAAAGTAATCGGCGGAGATATTATGACCGTAAGCCTTAGCGGATTTATGCATGGTTTAAAAGAACACACCCCTTGATTTTATTTAGTGCAAATTAACCATTTGACTTTTTTAGTAAAATGTGGTATAATGTACATATCAGACGAAAAAGGAGCAGATACCATGTATTGTATCGGAGATAAGGTTGTGCATCCTATGCATGGCGCCGGAATAATAAAAGATATAAAAAAGATCATGCTTGGCGGTGTTGAGCGTGAATATTTTGTTGTCTGCTTCATTGTTGGTAATATGATTTCGGATATTCCTATTGACAGCTGTGAAAAAATCGGTATACGTGATGTGATTTCAAAAACCGAAGCGCAAAGTGTTCTTGATTTCTTTCGTACGTATGATGTTGGTGATGACGTGAATTGGAACAAACGCCAACGCGATAATATAGAAAAACTCAAGTCGGGGGATATATACAGAGTTGCGGGGGTTTTAAAAGAGCTTATGTGTCGTGAAAAACGTAAGGGTCTTTCAACGAGTGAGCGTAAAACTTTGAGCTCTGCACGCCAGATTATTCTGAGTGAGCTTATAATGTCTGAGGTAGCAGGCGAAACAGATATAGAATTGATACTTGATGAATGTGCGGCAGTTGCGGCAAAGAAGGGTTAATATATGAGAAAAGGCTGTTGCGTTAAGCTGCAGCCTCTTGTTGGGCTGAATGGATTTAGATGCAGAATTCGCGAAACGAAGCAAAATACGGACTTTCCGTATTTTGCCTTGCCCGACGGCGTACGTGTGTACTCCGAGAGGTGAGTTTCGCGGATAGTTCAAAGGCATTAAATATGGCTTTGAACGGTCTGCGCTAAAGGCAACAGCCCCTTTTATCTAAGGGGGAAATATGGTTAGTGCAGTAATAGTGGCAGGCGGAAAAGGCACTCGTATGGGTGCAGACAAAAACAAAGTTCTACTCCCGCTTATGGGCAGAGAAATTATTTCAAGAACAGTATCCGCCTTTGAAAAGTGCAAGCTTATTAATGAAATAATAATTGTAACCGCATTGTGCGATATGGATACAGTTAAATCAATAATCCATCGTGATGGATACAATAAGGTTGCACATATAACAGAGGGCGGCACATTACGGCAGAACTCTGTATACAATGGCTTAAAGCTTGCAAAAGGTGATATTGTCCTTATCCATGACGGGGCAAGATGTCTTGTAACAGACCAGGAAATCTGCGATGTTATAGCCGACACAAAAAGCTTCGGTGCAGCGGCTGTCGGTGTTAAGGTGAAAGATACATTAAAAACCATTGATGATAACGGTAACATTATCTCTACAGTTGACCGCGACAGAACAGTGCATATTCACACACCGCAAGGCTTTAAGACACGTGAAATACTTGATCTGCACGAAAGAGCCGCTCTCGATAATATAACCGTAACAGATGACTGTTCTGTTTTTGAATATTATGGAAAAATCGTACATTTAACTATGGGCAATTATGATAATATAAAGATTACCACACCTGAGGATATAATAATAGGCGAAAATATATTGAAAGGTCGGATATAATGAGAATTGGATTTGGATATGATGTGCATAAGCTTACAGAGGGAAGAAAATGCATACTTTGCGGAGTAGACGTTCCGCATACAATGGGTCTTTTAGGTCATTCTGATGCAGATGTTGCAATACACGCTTTATGCGATGCACTTCTTGGCGCGGCGGCAATGGGCGATATAGGCAGACTGTTCCCTGATACATCACAGGATTTCAAGGACATCAACAGCAGAATTTTACTGCGTGAAGTCGTAGGAAGGCTGACAAAATCAGGCTACAGCGTGGGAAATGTGGATATAACCATTGCGGCACAGAAGCCAAAACTTATGCCGTATATTGAAGAGATGCGAATGAATATGGCATCTGACCTTTGTGTTGACATTGATTGTGTAAGCATTAAGGCGACAACAACTGAAAGGCTCGGTTTTGAGGGCAGAGAAGAAGGAATAAGTGCGTATGCTGTAGCACTTATTAACTGATAAAGGAATGAATATTTATGAATATATATGATTTTGATAAAACCATCTATGACGGAGATTCCACTGCCGCATTTATAAAATACTGTGCAAAAAGATATAAAAAAACCCTTGTTACGGCTATTCCGACAGCATGGGCATTCTTATTATATACTATCGGAATATATACAAAAACACAGTTCAAGGAGCGTATGTACCGATTTTTGAAATATATTCCCGATATTGACAATGCATTGGAAGATTTTTGGGACAAGCACGAGGGGAATATTCTCGATTACTATAAAAACCAGATGCAAGATGACGATATAATCATTTCTGCATCGCCTGAATTTCTGCTAAACCCCATATGCAAGAGACTCGGCATAAAACACCTCATTGCATCACGTGTTGATAAATCTACAGGTAAATATACAGGAAAAAACTGTTGGGGCAAGGAAAAGGTCACAAGGCTTTACGATGAGTACAAAATATCACACTGTGATAATTTCTATTCAGACAGCTATTCCGACACGCCTTTAGCTGAAATTGCCGACAGGGCATTTATTGTCAGACGCAATGAACTGTCAGGGTGGAACGAATATACACCATCAAAAAAGGAAAAGCTTATTTCAACTTTTCTTTCCAAAGAGTTTATGATGTTCGCTATAGTCGGAGCACTCTCTACTCTTGCAAATGTAGTGTTTTCAGCAATTTACAGGATATTTATTCCCGACAATACACTTGCATTCTTGCCAGGATATGTGACAGCTAATGTGTTTTCATATATATTAAACAGCACACTGACGTTTAAGGAGCAATTACACTTTATACGGTTTATAAAATATTTCATATCGTATATACCGAATTTTATAATACAAACGGTTGTGGTATTTATATATTCACTCCTGTTCCCAACCTCGCCAAGTATTCTGGCATATATCGTTGCGGCAATTATAGGCGTGCCTGTGACCTTTGGGATAATGAAAATATTTACATTTAAAAAGGATGTGTAAAAATAGATGCAGAACGGGCGAAAACCGCCTGTGGCTATACGTGGGTATGCCGCAGGCGGTTTTAGTTCGTAACAAAAGGCTGTTGCATAACTCAACATCCTTTTGTGTTCAGCGCTACTTTTTATACATCCTTATATTAATACTTTTGCCAGAAAGTTCCTCAACCTTTCATTCTTAGGATTAGTAAGTACCTCTCGGGGTGCACCTTGTTCTGCTACTACACCGTTATCAAAGAATACAATATCTGATGCAACCTCACGGGCAAAGCCCATTTCGTGAGTTACGCATACCATAGTTATACCGCTCTTTGCAAGCTCTTTCATAACCTCAAGCACCTCGCCAACCATTTCAGGGTCGAGGGCAGATGTAGGCTCGTCAAACAAAATCACTTCAGGGTCCATTGCCAATGCTCTGCCTATTGCTACTCTCTGCTTCTGACCGCCCGATAGCTGTGACGGATATGCCTTTGCCTTATCGGCAAGACCAATTCTTGTAAGAATGTTCATTGCCTTCTCTTCTGCTTCTTCTTTAGGCATTTTCTTAAGCTTCATAGGAGCGAGCGTAAGATTTTGAAGAATTGTCTTGTGCGGAAACAAATTAAAATGCTGGAACACCATCATCATCTTCTGACGTTCTTTATTGATGTTCGTTTTAGGTGAGGTTATCTCTGTGCCGTCAAGATATATCTTACCTCCGTCAGGTGTTTCAAGCATATTCAAGCAACGCAGAAACGTTGACTTACCACAGCCTGACGGGCCGATTATAACAAGCACTTCGCCCTTGTAAATATCAATATCGACACCGTTTAAGACTACATTGTCGCCAAAGGCTTTTTTAAGACCTTCTACGTGTATCATAGGAGTTTTATTTTCCATCAGTCTTAAGCCTCCTTTCAAGCTTGCCTACAAGCATTGTCAAGAACATTACCATAACAAGATATATAAGCGCAACTGCAACAAGCGGCATAAACGGGCTGTATGTTGCCGAACGTATAGCATTTCCTGCATACATAAGATCGCCAAGACCTATGTAGAAAGCGACCGAGGTTTCCTTTAACAGTACAACAAACTCGTTTGCAAGTGCAGGCAGTACCGCTTTAAATGCCTGCGGAAACACTATATACATCATCGTTTGCATATATCCAAATCCAAGACTTCTTCCCGCCTCTGACTGTCCTTCGTCAACGCTCATAATTCCGCCACGAACAATTTCCGCAACATATGCAGCAGAGTTAATACCAAAACATACAACAGCCGATATAAATTTATCCACTCCTAAAGGCATAAAGATAACGAAATAGATTATCATTATCTGTACAACCGCAGGTGTTCCTCTTATGACTGTAAGATAGACCTGTGCTATTTTGTTGAAAAATCTCAACAGAATACCATGTTTTGTCGTTGTAAGGTATGTACTGCGCACAAAGGCAATAAGTATTCCTAAGAACAGTCCGATAATCAACGCAAAAATCGTAAGCTTGATGGTCACCCATAGACCTTTGAATATGGTTTTCCATCTGTCATATTTCAAAAAGTTAATTTCAAAATCATTCTTTATGCTTTTCCATAGCTTAACAATTCCCTGAGCTGTTTCAGGCTTTGCAGTCGCCGAACGTGTGTCAAAACATTCTATAAATCCCTTTACTACGTTCGTTGATTCTATCTTCTGCTCAAGAACTGTTCCATCAGGCATAGTTTTGTTGAATGTCTTTTTATCTGATACGTCTTTTTCAATATCTGATATGCCGCCAAATACTGCATTTAGTGCCGCATCGTCTGCATAAATCTTAAAGCCGTTCTTTGTTTCATATAAAACAAGCTTTGCTTTTTTCTGTGTTTTTTCAGCACTCTCTAAAGTTTCAACCAGAACTTTCTCAAAATCAAGTTTAAAATCAAGTGCCGATTTAAACATTGTGCCGTTCTTCTTTTTTATATCGGCACTTAAAAATTCATCATATCGTGGTGATATTGCTCCGTACACATCAAGAGTATCAATAGTACAGTCAAGAATTACATTTTTCTCATCACCGTAAGAAATATCTTTAACAGATATTTTGTTTTTGTCTGCAACGTACTTTGTCGCTTTGCTTATTGCGATTTTGTCAAACTGCTTATTTACTATCTCTTGTGCTTCGTCAACCGTAATTTCAGATGCGTGTGTACTGCTGTTTATTTCATAAACACACCAGCCTACTGCCGCACATACAATAAGTATGATTGCAACAATAGATATTACTCTCTTTTTGTTCATCTCTGTCCCCTTTACACAAAGTGCTGCAAGAACTACGTCCTTGCAGCACGAATTGTTCAGTTGAAAATTATTCAGCCTTAATGTATCCGGCAATAATCTCATCGATTGTGCCATCAGCTGTAAGCTTTTCAAGAGCTGCATTAATCTTGTCAAGAAGCTCTGTATTATCCTTTGAGATTGCTATTGCATAATCCTCGATAGCGTATTCTGTATCAAGAATTTTAAGACCTTCGTTATCTGCTACGAATGCCTTTGCAGGTTCGTTGTCTATGATAACAGCATCAACGTCTCCACCCTTAAGTGCTATTATTGCATCTGCACCCTTTGAGTAGCTTACAACGTTCTCCTCGCCAAAATCGTCCTTTGAGTATATATCGCCTGTTGTGCCGAGCTGTGTACCGATTTTCTTGCCCTCAAGATCATCTAACGTTGCAATGTCTGAACCTTCAGTAACTACAATAACCTGAACACCTGTTGCATAGCTTGATGTGAAATCTACCTCTTCCTTACGTTCATCGGTAACTGTCATGCCTGCCATACCGAAATCAACCTCACCCTTCTGTACAGATGTGATGATTGAATCGAATTCCATATCTACTATCTCAAGCTCCATACCGAGTTCTTTTGCGATTGCATCAGCAATTTCTACGTCTATGCCCTTAAAGTCCTCGCCCTCTTTAAACTCATATGGAGGGAATGCAGCGTTTGTACCCATTTTAATGACCTTTGCCTGTGTTTCCTTAACATCTGCATCGGGTGCTGTCTTTTCTGCACCGCAACCTGAAAGCAATGACGTGACAGCAAGTGCTGATGCTGCAACTAAAGCTAAAAATTTTTTACTCATTTTAATTTCCGTCCTTTCTGTGCATTTATGCACAAACACAATATTTGCTTGAATTACAAGCTTTATAAGTAGATTATAGCATATTTATTCATATAATTCAATAGTTTTTGAATAAATATTTATTTGTTTATTTCTGTACAGGCTCAAATGATGCACGATGCATATCCACATTCTCTGCATCCATTGCCTTTAGCATATCACCGATGGAATCATCATCTTTGTCCTTTATCTTCTTAAGACGTGCCGCCTTTAGCTGTGCAAGTAATGCGATTGAGCCCGGTCCTGAAATACAGCCGTTCTCACAAGCCATACCCTCAATAATATCCTCGGGGAGCTTGCCTGCCTTTAGCATTGCAAGTGCCACCTTACATTCCTTAACACCTGCGGCAGGACGTGCCTTTATGCCCTCAACCCCCAATTCGCTTGCCGCCTTAATGACAGATGCCGAAACACCGCCTGTTGATGAGAAACGTCTGCCGTATGATGTTGCATCGGGCTCCATTTCCTCATCACAATTTTCGGGGTCTACACCCAACGCATCAAAGAGTGCCTGAAGTTCCTCAAAGGTCATTACCGCATCAGGCGCACCCATAGCCTCTGCCTCCTGCTTTTTTGCTATACATGGTCCGATGAATACAACGTATGCACCGGGATGTTTGTCATATATGTATCTTACATTTCCCTGCATAGGCGAAACTGTTGTAGAAACGTATTCCATAAGGGCAGGATAATGCTTCTGTATCAGATTTACGAATGCAGGACAGCATGATGTTGTCATTTTTCTGCCTGCTTCCTTATTCTCGATAAGCTCCTTCGCTTCGTGCATCGAAACAAGGTCTCCGCCCAAGGCTGTTTCGTATACCATATCAAAGCCTGCTTGTTTTAAAGCTGTCTTTAGTCTGCCTATTGTAACATTTGGTCCGAACTGACCTTCTGCAGCAGGTGCAGGAATTGCAATTACCTGACGGTCCTTGTCCTTGATTGCCTTTACAACGTCACGAATTTGTGATACGTCCGAAATCGCACCGAACGGGCAACCTATTACGCAATGGCCGCAAGAGATACATTTGTCTGTATCAATCTTTGCTATTCTGTCACCGCCTATTGTGATTGCATTAACATCACAGCTTCTGCGGCATGGACGCATAAGGTCGGCTATTGCGTGATACGGGCAAGCCTCCGAACATTTTCCGCACTCACGGCATTTTGTCTGGTCTATGTACGCACCCTTCGGTGTGATTGTTATGGCATCAAAGGCACAGGCCTTTTTACATGCCTGCTGTAGGCAGTTCTGGCAGTTTTCAGTTACCTGAAAACGGTTAATAGGACAACCTTCACACGCCGCAGGTATTACCTGAACTATATGCTTTTTCATTTCTATATTTTCAACATTATTGACAGGAATAGGTAAGTGCCCCATTGCAAGACGGACACGCTGACGGATTATTTCACGTTCCTTGTATACACAACAACGGAATTTTGCCGTAACACCCGGGATTATCTGAAACGGAATGGAATCAATGGTTTCCTCATTGAGTGTATCATTGAACTCGTTTTCCGCTACCGTTTTTAAAACTTCATGTCTTAAATTAAATCTTGAGTCATTTTCCCTCATCATATCTTCTCCAACACCTCTTAAAATTGTAATCTAATATGTATCTGCATCGTCTTGTGAACAATGCATCAGACAGTCGACAAAGTCGTTCTAACGCAAGCTAAGCTCAAAAAGAATTTAAATATGAAAAACGTTTTAATTCAAGGAATTTATATTCAAAATGGTGTTTTTTATCAAAAAAACGCGCCATTGTTTGCTTTTTTCGAAAACAAACTCTACCGTACCCGCGTACGCCGACGAATTTGTTTTCGAAAAATATAACTTCCTTTCTCGACGTCTGACAGAGTGTTGACAGTTTTGTCAACACTCTGATGCATCGTCTTATGGACGATGCATTGGATTTAATTTCTTATTATACTATTTCTGCACCTGACTGTATATCGTTTAACGTTGTTAATACTGTCAGTTTATCATCATGCTCGGCTGATAGGATCATACCGCAGGAATCAAGTCCCATCATCTTTCTCGGCTTAAGATTTGCAATAAATACTACATTTTTGCCAATCAGCTCGTCAGGGTTATGGAATTGAGATATACCTGATAAAATCTGACGTTTTTCGTTGCCTACCTGGAGCACAAACCTCAAAAGCTTTTTAGATTTCGGTACAGGCTCACACTCTATTACCTTGCCAACTCTTATATCAAGCTTTTCCCATTCTTCAAACTCTATATTTTCCTTATATGGTGCTATCTCGACTTGTTCTTCAGATGTTTCTTCCATTTCAGCCGCAAGCTCAAGAAGCTTTTTCTCCATATCAATTCTTGCGAACAGCACCTCGGCTTTTTCTACCTTTGTGCCTGCCTTCGTTACACCGAAAGTCTTTACGCTCTCATATGATAAATCACAAGCATTTATCTGCTTTGCAATTTTCTCAGCTGTTTGGGGCATATATGAGCTTAGCAAAGATGCAATTATCCTTATTGTTTCAATAAGGTTATATAATACCGTACCAAGTCTTGGCATTGATGCTTCGTCCTTTGCCAATACCCAAGGCGTGGTTTCGTCAATGTATTTATTTGCACGGTTTACCACTTTCCAGATTTCGTCTAAGCTGTCTGCAACATGGAAGGTTGACATTTTATCCTCGATTGCAGCTATTGCACCTGTTGCTGTATTTATAAGGTCATCGTCAAAGTCGCCCTTAACATCACCTGTCTGAATAATGCCGTCAAAATACTTGTTGACCATTGCAACAGTACGATTTACAAGGTTACCTAAAGTATTTGCAAGATCACTGTTATAACGGCTTATAAACACCTCATATGTGATTGTGCCGTCCTGTGCAAATGGCATTTCATGAAGCATATAGTATCTTACCGCATCAACCCCGAAATGACCTACCAGATCATTTGCATATATAACGTTTCCGCGTGATTTACTCATCTTTTCCTCACCAAACAGCATCCAGGGATGACCAAATACCTGTTTTGGCAATGGCTCACCCAATGCCATAAGCATAATGGGCCAATAAATCGTATGGAAACGAAGAATGTCCTTACCTATTATATGCACATCTGCAGGCCAATATTTTTTATACAAGTCGCCTTTTTCATCCACATCATAACCAAGCGCCGTTATATAGTTTGAAAGTGCATCAATCCATACATAAATTACGTGACCAGGGTCAAACTCAACAGGTATACCCCATGTAAAGCTTGTACGTGATACACACAAATCCTGCAAGCCTGGTCTTATGAAATTATTAAGCATTTCGTTTTTTCGTGATTCAGGCTGAATAAATGACGGATTTTCTTCTATATAATTCTCAAGCTGTTTCTGATACTTTGACATTTTGAAGAAATATGCCTCTTCTTTTGTCTTTTTAACCTCTCTGCCGCAGTCAGGACAGCAACCGTCCTTTAGCTGTGTCTTCGTCCAGAATGACTCACATGGCGTACAGTACCAGCCCTCATATTCACTCTTGTATATATCGCCTTGATCATAGAGCTTTTTAAATATCTTCTGAACCGCCTTTTCGTGGTGTTCATCAGTTGTTCTGATAAACCCGTCATAGCTTATATTAAGCATATCAACTATATCACGAATCTCTCCCGCAATTTTATCAACGTGTTGCTTCGGAGTAATTCCTGCCTCCTCCGCTATTTCCTGTATTTTCTGACCATGCTCATCTGTTCCTGTCAAAAAATATACGTCCTTTCCAATGTACCTGTTATGACGTGCAATGGCATCTGACAATACTATCTCGTATGTGTTGCCTACATGAGGCGTCTTTGAGGTGTAGGCTATTGCCGTAGTTAAATAAAATTTCTCTTTATCCATTATTATGACCATTAACTCCTTTCACAAAACTTAAGTTTGAAAGAAAATCGTTCAGATTGCCGCTTTGCAGCGAGTGGTGCTGTACGTGGGTACCGCCCCAAGCAAAAAGCGGTGAGATGGGCGATTTTATTCAAACTTTTCATTTCCTTTTTAAATTTTACTTGGTTATATTATGCATATATTCTTCAAACAGCTTAAATTCCTTAACTGTAAACTGAGCGAGCTGTTTAAGAATTGCAATTATTCTGTTAAATAAACCAACCTTGTAAAGACTGATTATAATCATAAGGATTATAGGGCCTATAATCAAACCTATAACTCCCCATATCTTGTATCCCATATACATAACAACGAGCATTATTATTGGATTATCAAAGCCCATTCTGTCGCTCACAAGCTTTGGCTCAAGGACTCTGCGTAAAAGCATTATGGCAAAGTATGTTATTACATACCCAACCGCAAGCAAGATTTTGCCGTCAATAAGGTATATAACTGCCAACGGCCACAGCACTATCCCGCTACCAAAAAACGGCAAAGCATCAAGTATTGCGGTCAATGCCGCAACAAGCAGTGCAAACGGGGCTCTAAACAGTGACAATATAATAAGAATTACAAAGAATACTATTACCATTAAAATCATCTGTGCCTTTACATATCCGCCAAGATACATCTTGCACTGTGTTTTTATTTCCTCAAGCTTATTTGCACTGCCATCACCCATAAACTTACGTACTGCGGGAGTTAATCTCACGTCCTTTGATACCATAAAGAAAAGTGCAAGGATAAACATTATTGCCCATATAATACCTGCAGGCAATGACTTTGCCACCACCTGTGCAGTATTCATAACGGAAAAGTCTGCCGTTACTGTCATTGTCTCATTGTATATTCCCGTTATTGCATTATTTAATACATTACGTACAAAATCAGGCATATTTCGATACAGCTCGCCCCAGCTTGACGATAATCCGTTCCAATTACTGCGTATTGAGTCATATGTCATTTCCCAATTCATATAGAACTTTTTGACCTCCTCAAAAAGTTGTATCCCTAACAGAGTGAGCAGGCCCCCCAATATTCCCACAGTAAATATGATTACGAGAATTGCCGATATACCTCTCGGTATTCTGAGCCACTTTTGCAGTTTTGTGGCTATGGGGTTAATCAGCCTCGCAATAATATATCCGAATATGAATGGTGAGAGGAGTCCAAAAAGATATATAGCTACTTTCACCAAAAATGCTCCCGCGAAACGAATCAGCAATACAACTCCCAGTATTACTGCTAATACAACAAGCACTTTTTTTACATTTTCGCTTATTTTCATCATACACACCCTACTCTGTCAATAATTATTTTGAAAGGAATTTATCCATTAAGGTATAACCCTTTTCTATGTATATACCTGTACTTTCTCCGTTTTTCTCTGTATAGTCAAGACCTGAACCGCCATCTGTTTTTGTAGAGTCGTATATAATATACGGAACAGGGTCGCTTACGTGTGTTTTTAATGAAATCGGTGTCGGGTGATCGGGCATTATAAGCATCTTGAAGTCTATATTTCGCTTTTCAAGCTCATCCTTTAAGAATTTGACCACAACCTCGTCAATCGTTTCCACTGCCTGCTTTTTCTTTTCAGGCTTACCCTGATGTCCCATTTCATCAGGCGCTTCCATATGCAGATATACAAAATCACTCTCACCCGTTATTGCATCAAGTGCCGCCTGTGCCTTACCCTGCCAATTTGTTTCGCAATTACCTGTAGCACCCGGTACGTCTATCGACTCCATACCTGCACATTTTGCAATGCCCTTAATCAAGTCAACTGCCGAAATGACAGTACCCTTTAATCCATATTTTTCATAGAAATTATCTACTGATGGTTTTGTGCCCTCGCCCCATACCCAGATTGATGTTGCAGGGTTTTCACCTTTTTCTACTCTCTTTTTATTAACAGGGTGCTCCTTTAATATTTTTTCCGAAGCACGCATCATTTCATACAGCTTGTCTGCACCATCGCCCTTTGGCAGATACTCGCCCACACACTTGTCCGAAATATCGTGAGGCGGAGTAAGCTCGACATTTGTTGAGCCGCCGTTCCATACGCACAAATGACGATAGCTTATTCCAGGATAGAACTTGATTTTATCCGTATCAAGCTCCTTTGCAATGGCTTTTATAAGCTCTGTGCTTTCCTCTGTTGTTATTTCGCCTGCGGAATAGTCAATCATAGTCTTGTCCGCATAGTTTTCCTCATCAGACAGTGTTACAAGATTTGTTCTGAAGGTTACATCATCATCAAGCATTTCTACCCCGATTGATGCCGCCTCTAACGGCGAACGGCCTGTATAGCACTTTTTCGTATCATAGCCCATAACAGACAGATTTGCAACGTCTGAGCCGGGTTTCATTCCGTCCTGAACGGTTTTGCACATCCCAAGCTCACCATGACGCGACAGAAAGTCAATGGTCGGCTTATTGGCAACCTCAAGTATTGTTTTACCGTCAAAGTATGGTACGGGATAGTCAGCCATACCGTCACCTAATATTACTAAGTATTTCATATCTATTATCTATCGTCCTTTCTTGATTTACCAATGGAATTTAGTCAGCTGGCCTAAGTTCTTTAAATTCTCAAATCCTACTTGCCTCATAGCCTCGTACACTATTATTGCAACGGAGTTTGACAGATTAAGACTGCGTGCCTCCTCTATCATAGGTATGCGTATGCAGCGCTCCTCATTTTTATACAACAGCTCCTCAGGTAAGCCCGCATCCTCTCTGCCAAACAATATGTAGTCATTATCCGTATATTTCACCTCGGTATATATATGGGGTGCTTTTGTTGTAGCATAGTGATACCGTGCGGTATCTGATGCGGTTTTATTAAAGAAGTCGTCAAGTCCGTCATAATACTGTACATTAAGATACTGCCAATAGTCAAGACCTGCACGTTTAAGCTTTTTATCATCTATCTCAAACGCAGTAGGCTTCACTATATGCAGTCCGCATCCTGTTGCGGCACAGGTTCTTGCAATATTACCTGTATTCTGTGGTATTCTCGGCTCAACAAGAACTATATTAAACATTGTTATGACCATTAACTCCTTTCACAAAACCCGTTCGGAAAAAGAGAAGCAAGCAGATTGTGCATCCGCGCGGACGCCGTGTACCCAATGTACAGTGCCGTTTATCTTTTTCCAAACTTTCACCTTCGTTCTATAATCCTTATAATTATATCATATCCATAGCAATATTTCAACCGAAAAATTAATAAAAATTCAGTGTTTATGCAAAAAAACACTGTCATTTATGAATAAATTGCAAACTTTTAGCACTCTCGGAATCAGAGTGCTAATTTTGTATTGACTTTTATTTCCTAAGGTGGTACAATGTAATAAAATATATTTTAGGAGGCTTACAATGGCAAAAGGTAATATTTCGGTTGATTCGGAAAATCTGTTTCCGATAATTAAAAAATGGCTTTATTCAGACAAGGATATTTTTCTGCGAGAGCTTGTTTCAAATGCTTGTGATGCTGTCACAAAGCATAAGACGATAGTCCTTTCGGGCGAAGCAGAGGCAGAGGATGCTTATAAAATATGTGTTACTGTGGATAAAGCAGGCAAAAAGCTTATTATAAGCGATAACGGTATAGGAATGACAGCAGAGGAGATTGACAAGTACATTAATCAAATTGCTTTCTCGGGTGCTACGGAGTTCTTAGAGAAATACAAAGACGAAAATGATGATAGTTCACAGATTATAGGTCATTTCGGACTTGGATTTTACAGTGCATTTATGGTATCTGACAGCGTGGAAATTGATTCTCTTTCATACCGTGAGGGTGCTGTAGCGGCAAAATGGGTTTGCGACGGAAGTATGGAGTTTGATATGTCAGAGGGTGCACGCGATACACGCGGTACAACCATAACTCTTAACATTGCAGAGGACAGCACAGAGTTCCTTGAGGAGTTTAAAATCCGAGAGATTTTGAGAAAATATTGTGCATTTTTGCCTGTAGAAATCTATCTTGAAAACGCAGACAAGCCTGTTGATGATAAGAAAGAAGAAGATGATAAAAAAGAGGAGGAAGCTCCCAAGCCTATTAACACAACGTATCCGCTGTGGATGAAAAAGCCATCAGAGTGCACAGACGAGGAATACAAAGAGTTCTACAGAGATGTGTTTATGGACTTTAATGAGCCATTGTTCTGGATTCATCTTAACGTTGATTATCCGTTCAACCTGAAGGGTATATTGTATTTTCCAAAAATCAATCATGAATTTTCAGGCATTGAAGGGCAGATAAAGCTGTTCAATAACCAAGTCTTCGTCGCAGACAACGTAAAAGAGGTTATCCCTGAATTTCTGATGCTTTTAAAGGGTGTTATTGATTGTCCGGAATTACCGCTTAACGTATCACGAAGCTTCTTGCAGAATGACGGATATGTACAGAAAGTTGCATCACACATTACTCGTAAGGTTGCGGACAAGCTAACAAGTCTATACAAGAATGATACAGAAAACTATACAAAGTATTGGGAGGATATAAACATTTTCGTAAAATACGGCTGTATACGTGACGAGAAGTTCTATGATAAGGTTAAGACTGCACTTATATACAAAGATTTAGACGGCAAATACAAAACACTTGAAGATCTTACAGAGGGCAAAGAGAATGCAGAGATATATTATGTTTCCGACCAGACACAGCAGTCGCAATACATTAATATGTTTAAGGAACAAGGGCTAAATGCTGTTATTCTGCCCGCAGTAATGGATACTCACTTTATATCCTTTATTGAAATGAAGGAGCAGAAGGTTAAGTTCAAGCGTATTGACTCCGCATTATCCGATATTTCCGAAAGCGTACTTGATGATGATAACAGCAAGGCTTTGACAGAACTGTTTAAGAGTGAGCTTAATGATGATACATTGAAAATCGAAGTTCAGAGCCTTAAAAACAATGCAGTGCCTGCAGTAATCCTGTTAAGCGAGGAATCACGCAGAATGCAGGAAATGTATAAAAGCTATGGCCAGCAGTTCGCAGGCATGGCAAGTATGTTCAATGATGAGTTCACGCTTGTTATCAATGCAAACAATGAGCTTGTCAAAAAGCTTCCTTCACTTGATGATGATACAAAGAAGCTTGTTGTAAACCACATTTACGATTTGTCAAAGATTTCACACAGCCCGCTTAACGCAGAACAGATGAGTAAGTTCATTTCCCGTTCAAACGAGTTGTTGATGAAATTAATATAATAAATAAATGTTTATGGGGGATTAATATGGATATTAATGCTTTTATGAAACAAGAAAACGAAAAACCACTTGACAACCTTGTTGTAAACGGCGGGTTTTGTGGGATTTTCAGAAAAATCGCTTGTGTCGGCGACAGCCTTTCATCAGGCGAATTTGAGTCAATGGATAATGGTGTCAGAGGCTACCATGATTACTTTGAGTATTCATGGGGGCAGTTCCTCGCACGTGATGCAGGATGCACTGTCTACAATTTTTCCCGCGGAGGTATGACCGCACAGGAGTACTGCGAGTCTTTTGCTAAGTCAATGGATTTTTGGAATGTTGAAAAGCGGTGTCAGGCATATATTCTTGCACTTGGTGTTAATGACGTATCAAGCATTTTGAATAACGAATTAAAATTAGGAACAGTTTCGGATATCGACACTAACGACTATAAAAACAACGCAAAAACCTTTGCAGGGCACTATGGTCAAATTATACAGCGTTATCAAGAAATGCAACCGAAGGGAAAGTTCTTCCTTATGTCAATGCCGAAAGGTCTTGAGATTGAGGAAAATCCTGAGCGTGCAAAGCTGTATGATGACCATGCCAAATTGCTTTATGAAATTGCAAAGCTCTTACCAAACTGCTATGTTCTTGATTTACGTAAGTACGGTCCTTTTTATGACAAGAAATTTAAAGATACTTTCTTTTTAGGCGGACACCTGAATGCAACAGGATACAGATTGACAGCTACTATGGTAGAATCATATATAGATTTTATTATTCGCTCCAATCCAAAGGATTTTACACAGATAGGTTTTGTTGGTAAACCATTTTATAATGACGCCGACAAGTGGTAATACCAAAAAATACCGCACAGCAATCGCTGTGCGGTATTTTTCTATTTCAAAGCAGGCCAGCTTTTTATTTCTTACCATACTCTTACAGCACCTGCGTAGCTTGCTACACGGTATGATGAGTTGATTGATGAAATCTTAACTACATCTCCCGTTTGCGGTGCGTGTATCATATTACCATTACCTACGTACATACCTACGTGCGTTATTCTTCCGCCCTTACCGAAGAACACCAAGTCACCAGGCTGTAGATTTGCACGGCTTACATACTTACCTGCATTTCTCTGTGATGCAGCTACTCGCGGTAATGAAATACCGTTCTGACGGCATACATACTGCATAAGTCCGCTGCAATCAAAGCCCTTCGGGCTTGTTCCGCCCCATACATACGGTACACCGAGATATTTCTTTGCACTTGCTACTAATGCCTGTCCCTTACTTGCATCACCAGAGGGTGCATATGAGGCAGTTGCAGATGTTTCACTCTTTGAATATCCCATTGCGGCAAGACGGGCATTAGCCTTACGTGTTTCCTCAAGCTTACGAGCCTCTTCCGCCTTACGGGCTTCTTCTGCTTTTCTTGCCTCTTCTGCCTTACGGTAGGCAATTTCCTTGATTTCTGTATGAACTTCGTTCTTTGTTATCCACTGATCCTCAAACACAAGACCTGTGTTTATAACATATCCTTCGGTAAGTTCATCTCCGAAAAGAATTTTAATATAGTCATTCTGTGCATCAACAATGATTATCTCTTCTCCATCGAGCAGAGTACCAATGCTTGATGATTCCTTTGAGCCTGATGATCTTACTATCAAGCCATTCTCTGCTGTTACTTTCGCTTTTTTGTAATTGTCATACTGTTTTGCGGCAGTTTCCGCTTCCTTGTGGTCAAGAGTTATGAATCCGTCTTTAACATATCCTGTCTGACCGTCAACTGCCACCTTGTACCAGCCCTCTGTTGTTTCAAGCACCTCAACGTCCTCAGCACCCGACATTGTTCCGACTGTCTGGGCATCATCGCTTGGTGTTACCTTTATCTCAGTAGAGCCTGTAACCTTAGCATAACCTGTTGTCAAAGTACTTTTTTCAGCTATCGCTTGTTTTTCAGCATCATTAAGATTTTCTTCTATAGTAATACTTTCTGATTTATTATCTGTAACAAGATTGGCGGTAATATCCGTCTTACCCGACACCTGAAAGAAGCTAAGCGTTCCTACCATTGTAACAGCTGTCACTGCCATGATAGTGTGCTTTAAATTCTTCATTATAAATAAACCTCCTAAAGTTGTAATAACTCGCACTCACACTTATGTTACAAGATTTTCATAAATGTTACTGAATTATTACAGAGGTTATTATACACCCTTTTTTTTCACTTGTCAACCTTTTTTAGAAAAAAATATCATTTTTTTGTTACGTTTTTGCAATTTAACCGAAATATTTCGTAATATTTACGTAATATTTACCACAATACACAGCGTTTTTGACAAAAAAACACAGATTTCAACTATTGATTTACAGTGTTCTTAATGCTTTTGGGTAGTGATTTTTTACAATATTATTACTGCATTTCCCCCATCCCACAACATATTCGTCTGCCTTTACAACACACCAACCTGTAACATCTGCGTTAATCGTCTCTCCATGCATATACTGTTTTATTGTTTCGGAGTCGGATCGTGTTTCTACCTTATTTATATATATATCCTCGTCAAATGCATGGGATAATGCATGGGCAGGTTCAAATCGGTTACGCTTTATAACGCCCAGATGTAAACCGCAACGCATAACTCTAAGCTTGTCAATATCTATATGCACAGGCAACAAATAAAGATTATCACCAAATAACACAAATTCACCATCAAGATGAACTTTTAGATTTTTCTTTTCAAATTCGTAATATAGTTTTTTTGCATTATCAATTTCATTATTTTTTGTTTGTTTACGTTTAGGCGGTACGTACTCGTCACATTCCTCTGTTCTGCGAAGCAGTGCGGCAAAATGCCCCTCCCCCTTATTCTTATGAGGGAATACCCTTCGACAATGCTCCATACCCTCTCCTATCCCCGATGATAGCATATCAAGTCCCGCTATCGGGCATAGCTCCATATTATATTTATCAATCATATACTGTACCACCGCTTCGTTTTCATCATACGAAAACGTACACGTGGAATACATTATATATCCTCCGCATTTTAGCATTTTATATGCATCGTCAAGGATATTCTTTTGCCTTACGGCACAGGACAAGGTGTGATTTACACTCCATTCCCCAAGCGCTTGCGGCTCTTTCCGAAACATTCCCTCGCCCGAACATGGTGCATCTACAATTATTCCGTCAAAAAAACCTTTAAATCTCTCCGCAAGGTGTGTCGGTGTTTCATTTGTTACGATTGTGTTTGTAAGTCCTGCACGTTCTACATTTTCGGACAGTATCATTGCACGCTTTTGTACAATCTCATTTGAAATAAGTAAACCTCTGTTTTTCATTCTTGCGCCTATCTGTGTAGTCTTTCCGCCCGGTGCGGCACATAAGTCAAGAACTTTCGGATTTTCACACAGCGGTAATCCGTCTGCTACAGACATCGCAGACGGCTCTTGAAAGTACAATATTCCTGCGGCATGATACGGGTGATTACCGTTTATTTTGGGATTATTTACATAATAACCGTCTTTACACCACAAAACAGGCTCACAATCTCTAAGGACAGATAAGCCATTTTTGCATTTTAATGTATTAATACGCACGCCCCTGTTTATTTCGGTGTCATAGGATTTTACAAAATCCTCATACTCATCACCTATTAATTCTCGCATACGCACCGAAAAATCCTTTGGTAAATCCATAGTCCAAAACCCTTTCCTGATACAATAGGTATATTATACACTACTTTTGATTTATTTTCAATCTTTTTAATAAAAGTAAATAGAGAAAAATAAGCAAAAACCCTTGACACATCAACCAAACCGTGATAATATAATAGAGTATAAGTGAATACTTATTCAGGTAGAGGTGCGTAATTCAAGAGTAGCCCTGCGGAGAGATGCGTAGATTGATGATGCATGGCAAAAGGGGAAA
>CADBPJ010000014.1 GCA_902796445.1 uncultured Ruminococcus sp.
CTTTGCATTTTCGCCGTTGAGGTCGAAAAGCTTTCTTACAAGTGAGTAGCCGTTTGAGTGAACACCGCTTGATGCAATACCGATTAACTTGTCACCTGCTTTTGCACGATCTCCGTCTGTGATCTTGTCCTTTTCAACTATGCCTACGCTGAAGCCTGCAAGGTCATATTCATCCTCAGGATAAAATCCTGGCATTTCGGCTGTTTCGCCGCCAACTAATGCACATCCTGCGGCAACACATCCGTCAGCAACACCCTTAACAATTTCTGCAATTCTCTCGGGATAGTTTTTGCCGACTGCAAGGTAATCCAAGAAGAACAAGGGTTTTGCACCTGAGCATGCAACGTCATTTACACACATTGCAACACAGTCCTGACCGATTGTGTCATGCTTATCCATTAAGAATGCAATTCTCAATTTTGTGCCTACACCGTCTGTACCTGATACAAGTACAGGATTTTTATATCCTTCGGGGATTTCAAATAATCCTCCAAATCCGCCTATGCCGCCAAGAACACCTTTGATAGCCGTTCTTTTAACATCGTTTTTGATTAGCTTTACAGACTCGTAACCTGCCTCAACGTTTACGCCTGCTTTTTTGTATGCATCTGTTGCCATAGTTTTTATCTCCTTTTTCTCTTAGTGTTAAAGCGATGCCGCTTTTTCTTTTATTGCCTTGTCTTTTTGGTGTACTGCCTCTGCCATTTTAATGCGTGCATTTTTTAGCATAGGCTTTATATAATCATATTTGAGTGAAAGCATTTCTGCTGCTAATATTCCTGCGTTTGTGCCGTTATTAACACCCACTGTTGCAACAGGTATGCCGGGGGGCATCTGAACTGTTGCCAATAATGCATCCATACCCGAGAATGTTGACTCGATAGGAATACCAATAACAGGCAACGTTGTATTTGCCGCAACAACTCCGCCTAAATGAGCCGCCATACCTGCCGCGCAGATTATAACGTCAATTCCGTTTCTTTCTGCGTTCTGTGCATATTCCATAGCCTTTTCAGGTGTACGGTGTGCAGAAATAACATTCACTTCAACCTCAACGTTAAATTCTTTTAATTTCGTGATACAGCCCTTTACTTTATCAAAGTCTGAATCACTGCCCATAATTAGGGCAACCTTAGGATTTGCCATCGTTTGTAAGTCCTTTCATAAAAACATATTTTTCTAATTATATATTATATAATAAAAATGCTTTTTTTTCAAGACTTAATTTCATTTTTTTACATTTCCGAAATCAGTTAGAAGAAGATTATGAATATTTTATCGGCTTGTTTTATATTTCGAAGGCATTTTACCCATACACAGTTTAAAGGTTTTTGTGAAAAAGGACATATTGGTAAAACCGCAAATCCGAGCAGACTCTGATACTGAGCAGCCGGAAATAATGTATTCGGCTGCTTTTTTGCAGCGGTAGCTATTGATGTACTGAACGATTGTTTGACCTGTCACCTTTTTAAATTCGCGTGATAGAGTATATTTATCCATAAAAGCGTTTTTCGCAACTTCATCCAGAGATATTTTTCTTTCGTAATTTGTTCTTATAAATTTTATAGTGCATTTAACGGCATCAAATGATCGGTTTTTAACGGTGCATACATTCTCCGAAAGAGTATAATTTTCTCGCAGATCAATGAGCATTTTAATCAGAATTTCGGTAAGCTTTGCAATACGGCACACGTCTGCGGTGTTTTTGTATGTATCGATAAGGGATTTGAAGTTAATCAGCAAAGAATCGCTCGTCGGCTTTGAGAAAAATTGAAGGGATATGGGATCTATTCCTATGGATTTACAGAATTGAGTATCTACAATCAGACAGGAGTATATGATATTTCCGGTGGTTCTTGTGTGATGAATGACATTGGAATTTATCAGAATAATATCATTTTTAGAAAAAGGTATGATTTTTTCGTCCAGCATAACAGAACCCTGTCCGTCTATACAGAGCTGTAGTTCAAGATTATCATGCCAGTTTGCTTCGTAACTGTATGAGGAGGCTGTTATCTCTATATCCGGCGCGAGCCTAAACGGCAGATTGTTAAAATAACTGTAATATTCTTCATGGCGTGTTCCGAGCATTGTTATTGTCCTTTCCTTTTGCAAGATAGTGTTATTTTTACCCTATATATGACATTGATTTTCGCTGTTCTTTCCATTATACTGTTATTATAATAGAAAACATATGAAATGTCAAGCAGGAAGCGGAGGTAAATATGAAACTACAGATAATTGCACAGATTTTGGGATTGGGTGCGATGGCGTCACTATTTATGTCTTATCAGCAGACAGAGCGCCGAAAGCTTATTGCCGGAAAACTCAGTGCGGATTTGTTTTGGACGGCTCACTATTTATGTCTTGGTGCATACGGAGGAATGATCCCTAATTTTGTGGGTATATTCCGTGAGCTTGTGTTTATAAACAGAGAGCAAAAAAAATGGGCGAATTATATGTTTTGGCCGATTGTCTTTATTTTACTTAACTGGGGACTGGGAATAAGGTCTTTTAAAGCGCCGATAAATATTTTGCCGATAGCGGCGTCGACTTTTGTGACGGTGTCGCTTTGGCTGCGCAAACCGAAACTTACCAAAATCATTTCGGTTCCGGTATCGGTTGTGTTTTTGATATATGATTTGTTTGTAGGATCATATGTGGGAGTGGTAAATGAAAGTATAGCAATTTTCTCTATATTTTTATGTTTTATTAAAGAAGGAGTGACAAGTCATGACAAAGAATAGTATTTTTTCTGATGACTTCGCAACGGACAAAAAGTATGTTGTTGTGGAAAACAAGGAAATCGGTGAGTTTGTGAAAATAATTTCGTCAAACGTATCCGATGAGGCAAAACGCAAGGGTGAACAATTTGCCGCAGAAATTGAAGAAAGGTTTGTTTCGGATTTTGAAAAATCCGAATCTCTTCTTGAAGAAGGAAAGGTGAGTGAGCGTGATTTTATGGCTCATGTTTCTACATTTGCAGTAGTCAATGACGTGGTTTATATGACATATTACGCAAATACCACGAATGAGCTGGAGGATCCGCATAATCATACGGCACGTTTTGTTTATTGCCCCGTAAACGATGTGGAGAATAAGACATTTGTGGATATTCAGTCTGCCGGCGATATTTTTTGTGGCAGACGCATCAACGCATTGTATGACACGGTTTTGATGCAAAAGGATGAGGATACATTATATATTTTATGGACTGCCGAACTGGTTGATGGGGATACTTACAATTATTACAGACTGTATTGTCCGTTTAAAATCTCGACACAAGAGCTTGGAGAGATTTCGGTAAACAGATTTAAGGTAGGCGAGATAGTGAATGATTTCAGCATAAGCGGAATGAAGAGTGCTCTTGCCGAGAACGATATAGGCTTTAAGAAAATGTACAGTGATATTGGAATTATGCAAAAGCTGTCTGCCCGTATTGAGAACGGTAAGAAGGTTTATTATACAGGAGCCTACAGCGGAGATTTCACTTGTATTATAAAGAGCAGAGATCTTATAACATGGGAGTATGTTTCCGAACCTGATTTCGAAAATGATTCCAAATGGGAAAATGCGACATATGTATTAGGGGATAAGTGCTATTATTTTGTAAGGCAGCATGATGAGTCAACAAAGTACGGTTTCTTGACAGTATATGATTTGATAAACAAAACATGGGAAACCCCGGTGCTTGTGGAGGACTGTCAGTCAAGATCGGATTTCATCGTTTATAACGGTGAGCTGTATCTGTTCCATGCACCGATAGACCGCGAGCATATCGGCATAATCCATATAGATACGGAAAATATCGAGAACAGTACTGTTGTGCTTTCAGCGCATATGCACACAAGCTGCTTCTATCCCTTTATTCAGTATTTTAAAGATGGGGAGCTTGCAATGTCGTATACGGTAGAAAGAAAGCATATAAGACTTGCGGAATTTAAGCTTAGTAAATATACGAGGAACAATGGCATCTAAATCGTACATTAAAGCCAAAACAAAAATCCTATCGCAAGATGGGATTTTTTGTTTTGTATTATTCATTATTAATATTAAAATGTACCCTGTAAAATGTATACGTTAATTGTTTGAATCCACAATAACGGTCATGTAAAAAGTTAAAATTCCAATCTAAGAACAGACAAAAAGCTTGAGCTGATTATAAATGATAATCGTGTGTGTTATGTAGAAGTAAAATGATTGTGTCAGTGGTTATAATGTAGCTCCTTAACGATGCATGCGCTCAGGCATTCATTAATAATCAATTTAGTAATTCTTTTTACCAGCCCCTTGAGATGATGTTTTCAAATCGCATTTTCACATTTTTCGGCTCTGTACTTACTCGGTGAGCAATTCATATTCAATCGAAACAGCTTTGAAAAATATCTCTGATCGTGTATACCCACGCACGATGCAATTTCAGCAACCGAAAGTCCTGTGCATTTAAGCAGGGCGCATGCCTTTTCCATGCGATATTTTATAATCATGCTTTGGGGTGTCATACCGGTTTCAGCTTTAAATAGTCTTGAAAAATACTCCGTTGAAATATTGAGCCTGTGTGCAAGAGAATTAATGCTGATGTTGCTGTCGTAATGAAAGCGAATATAGTTTTCCGCTTCTCGTATATACAGATTATCGGATAAATATGTGATTTCATGTGTGTCGCTCTGCTCAATATTCCAAACAGGAGGTTTATTTGATGATTTCTCATCTGTACCATTATACAGTGACGCAAAGAAATCATACAGATTTGCAATAATCTTCATTTTGCCGTAAGTATTATCAATCTCTGCGGCATCAATAATTTTATCAATAATTTCTTCCGTTTCCTTAGGGCGAGGGCAATTATAAATAGGGTATTCCCTTGTAATCCCGAGATTTTTTATATATAGATTAGTATGGGTTCCGTATACACCCAACCAAAGATTGCTCCATAAACTGCCCTCCATTGCCTTATAATAAATTTTTTCATTGGGAAACATACA